>NZ_JAOWIG010000037.1:0-4887 GCF_030332245.1 Citrobacter sp. Cy070 | reverse complement strand
TGCATCTCCGGATCGCGTTGCTGCTCTTTGTTCTTGGTCGAGCTGGGTGCCTCAATGATGGTGGCATCGACCAAGGTGCCTTGAGTCATCATGACGCCTGCTTCGGCCAGCCAGCGATTGATGGTCTTGAACAATTGGCGGGCCAGTTGATGCTGCTCCAGCAGGTGGCGGAAATTCATGATGGTGGTGCGGTCCGGCAAGGCGCTATCCAGGGATAACCGGGCAAACAGACGCATGGAGGCGATTTCGTACAGAGCATCTTCCATCGCGCCATCGCTCAGGTTGTACCAATGCTGCATGCAGTGAATGCGTAGCATGGTTTCCAGCGGATAAGGTCGCCGGCCATTACCAGCCTTGGGGTAAAACGGCTCGATGACTTCCACCATGTTTTGCCATGGCAGAATCTGCTCCATGCGGGACAAGAAAATCTCTTTTCTGGTCTGACGGCGCTTACTGCTGAATTCACTGTCGGCGAAGGTAAGTTGATGACTCATGATGAACCCTGTTCCATGGCTCCAGATGACAAACATGATCTCATATCAGGGACTTGTTCGCACCTTCCAAAGCAGATCGTTAAACTTCCCATCCATCAGCAAGTCGATATCATTATTAAGTTCTTTTCTGAGATATAAGCACTTCTGAGTACGATGGAAATAATACTGGGCTGGGGCTTCCATAAACCTTTGCCATAACCAGTTGGAGTCCTGAAGCAGAGCATAATTACGCTCATCAAAATCTTTATCAATAGCAATGATTAAGTGGCCTGATTCAATGAAAAGATCGTCTGAGTGGTCGGTAACATATTTAACGAGAAATTCTTTGGCCGCTTCAAGACCAGATACGTATAGCTGACTAAATTTATCGTAAAATTTTACGTTAGCCGGTATGTTGGCCGAAGTATCCGCATGAGCCGAGTAACCAAAATCGTTATCAGCTTTCACGTCATCCTGCCACATGGAATCATAATCTTCGTAAATTGAATAATCATCAATTACCTCACCAGACTGAATGCCGGTATCGACAGCATCCTGGTGCAGCTGAATTTCCTTTAATGCCTGACGGGTAGGTGAGGGCTGGGTCTGATCCAATGCATCGCTTGAAGTTGGTTCGTTGCTATTATACGAGTTGATGATTGAATGAAACTCAAGGGTTTCGTTCAGAGTTTTATGGTTTGGTTCTTTTATAAGTGAACTGGGTACAGAGAACTCAATCTCTGTTTGTGCCGATGCCAGGGTTTCTTTGAGGGAAAGACGGCGCTTGGGTTCATTATTCTCCGACACTGGCTTTGGTTGATTATCTTTGAGCCCTTTTGATTCCCCGCTGCCCGCCAGCTCAGTTGTTGGTGAATTAGTGTCATCCAGACAATCTTTTTGATTTTTGGTACTGGTATTTCTTTCCTTTACACGATTGTAGTCCTCATCAGAAAGCAGATTGAGCTTATGCAGCAGTTCGTGGGCGTTTTCCGGCGTAACCTGTCGGTTTCCAAAAATACTCTCCAGTGGAGATTCCTGTTCATCAGCAATGATTGTTCCGCCCTGTAAAACTGAGCGGTCGACCTCATTCGGTATTCCGGTTGACGGAACCGGCTTCTGACCAATGTAGGGTTCGCTTTCGACGAGTTTTGGCTGGTTTGGCCTCCCGGTCAGGTATTCCACCCATTTACCTTCAATACGGATGCGGCTGCTGCATGGTAGAGGGTCAACAGTATCGACAAATAGTACTTCTGGAGATATCAGAAGGATGCAGCTCAACGCAACTTTAGGGTCTTTGCTTTCTCTTGAACTTTTATCATTCAAGATATGAGGGGCAATACGCCAGTATGCAGTGTCATCGTCCTGGTGAACGTTTGGTCGACAGAGATGATAACTTAGCATCAGGTCAGCCAGACTATTCTGGGTTTGTGGAATAACAGCGCCGGAGTTCCTAACGGTCTCAATAATATCCTTGACCGCAACACCCCAGACGATGAATACGCCATAGGTAGTCACCCATACAGGGCTTCCTGGCTTGTTGGGAATCCAATCTCCTTTTTTCAATCTATGGCGCATGGCATCAACTACACGCTGAACCGCAGGTACACCTGACTGGCTTGCACGAATCGCATCACCGGCGTATTGCCGCATATCATAGTTAACGGATGCTGAGTCGGCGGCCTTAATGGTAGTGAGGATCTTGTTTTTGACGTCCTGACCACTGATTTTTTCTGCATTGAGCTGCGCACTGGCATTCAGTGCCCGGGTCAATTCATTGAAAATATCATTCCCGCCGTTAAGAAGGTAAACATGCATTTCTTTTGGCATGATCATCAACAACATATTGCTCGTGCTGGAGGTATGCTGGCGGTGACGGCCTGGTTTCCATACAAGATAGTATCTTTTTACATTGTTCTCTTTTGCCCAGACATGGATTGGTTCATGGCCTGGAGGCCAGTGAATTTTCCCGTCTTCGTTCCATACTTCAAAATCGGTAAATGGTTTCCCGAGGTCATGAAGTAGCCCACCAGCTGCGACTGCAAGTCGCCATGCTAATGCACGATTTGATTTATGTACGGGAACCGCCATTGAATCAAACTCGATGTTTTTAGAACGCCGGATACACTGGAAACACACTTCCAATGAATGACGCAACAATCCGGTTGCAGCACGGTGATGATGGTTTTCGGATGCCGGGAAGAGGTGAACAAAGTTAGCGAAATTTATCAGCATAGGAAGAATAAGCTGATTAAACTCAGAGTCCCTAATATCCAGTTCTCGTTTAATCGCCATCACAAGTGGTTTCTGGTAATGACGTAATACGTACTCACCCGGTACTTGAGCCGGGAATCCGATTTCGCTTGCCGGATAGCGCATATTATCTCGTGATGAAATGAGTTTCCCGATTTCTTCATCTACTGACATATCGATTTCGTCACCGAATAGATCAGTGGTAGCCTTTTTGTTATCAGGCAAAAAAGTATTCAGAATATTTTTAATGTGTCTCAGCATTAAAAGATTTCTCCGGTTAAGTACCTTGTAAGTTAACCGATTGAGAAAAAAATCGTGCTGGAAAATGACGACGTTTTGTCTTCATAAAACATAACGTCAAGGGTGAGAAATTAAGATAATGACGTTGCTATCCAATTGGAGACTAAGCAATGAAATTGGCGAATAAAATTGTTTTGCCCCTGCTGGTGGTTATTACCGGCGTAATCACCAGCGGTTGCAGTGGGACAGGTAAGCCACAACGTACTTACCTCGACGAAACGCGCAATCTCCCCGCCAGGGCCGAGTACCCCTACCAGTATCAGTACTCCGAATCCTGGCGTGGTACAGAACGCGGTGGCGCGGCTATACGTTACCCTGGGTATGAGCATACGCTCGTGAGTCCGTATGCCATCAATGATCCATCCGGGAAGCGATATGTGGCACATGACAATTACACCCAGGTCTTGCTCACTTCAGTGGCAAACACAAAGTATGCCAATGGGCCGCGTGGCACGTTCACACAGACCCCAGCATTTTGCGGGGAAAATACCTTTCTCCTTCCTAATAACACACAGAACGCCAGTAGGGCTGAATACCTCCGTATCAAAGATAAATACTGCTCAACACCTGGCTATCGGTTAAGTGCCCACGAATTAAATGTGCTTTCCAGTGGTGAACCGGAAGAGCTGCGGAAATATCGAATTCAGATGCAGATCGATAACCAACAACCTAAGTCCTAATCCATCAAAATGCGAGGGTACAATGGATAAGCAAAGAAATGAAAAGTGCAGTTCTGGAAATAAAACAATTTTTGCCTGGGCCGGGGGAATCGTTGTTGTAATCGGAATGGTTTGGTTGATGGTAATTAGTTTTATCTCGTACAAAACCCAGGTGATGACCAATCAACTGCTGGATAAAATTAGTACATCGCTGGCCAAGAACCCCGCAGTTCAACAGGGAGTGAACGGAAATATTCAGGACGAAGTAAAGGGTGCTCTTAAGTCTATCGCCGACCAAAAGCTCGCGGAAGAACGAAAGGCACTCTATAAAGGCTGGGACAAAGCAAATAAAAATACTGATGGCCGTTATATCTATGGCGAGCCTGGCGCTCGGTTTTCGTTGATCAACTATGAAGATCTGGAGTGTCCATTCTGCAAACGCTTCAAAGAAACGCCGAAGTATATCGTTGATACCGCGACAGCCGGGGCTGTTAACTGGGAATGGCGTCATTACCCTATGTCATTCCATGAGCCGGTCGCATCGAAGGGCGCAGCTGTTGCTGAGTGTATTGCGGAGCAGAAAGGGCCGAGTGCTTTCTGGGCCGTTACTGATTATTGGTTTAACCATACTGAAACAAACGGTAAAGGTTTTAAGGATGCGGACAGCATCCCAGCACTGTTTGAGGTAGACCAGGCGAAATTTGATACCTGTATGGGCAGTACTGAAGTGATTAAGCGCATTAAGCAGGATATGGAGGCCGGTTCAGCTGCCGGTGTTGATGGTACACCAACCACGATTGTGCGTGATAATGTCACCGGTAAAGAAGTCTCTGTTGTAGGCGCACAGCCCTTCTCAAAATTCGTTGAAGTGATCCAGTCTATGGTTGTCGATTCTCAGAGAGACACATCAGGCGAAGCCTCACCAGCTCAACAAGATAAATAGAAATAAAAAAGAGCCCTGAATTAACCAGGGCTTTTTTTGTCAGATTATCACTACTGAAACATTTCGCTCAATACGACTTCGGTATTCTTCTAATAGCTCCATTAACGAAGTATTGATGTTTACAGATTTCTTGGTTCTGGTAATAGTTACGTACAGCAGATTAAGGAAGGTGCGAACAAGTTCCTGATATGAGATCATGTTTGTCATCTGGAGCCATGGAACAGGGTTCATCATGAGTCATCAACTTACCTTCGCCGACAGT
>NZ_JAOWIG010000036.1:0-4612 GCF_030332245.1 Citrobacter sp. Cy070 | reverse complement strand
GGCTTTGTTGAATAAATCAGATTTCGGGTAAGTCTCCCCCGTAGCGGGTTGTGTTTTCAGGCAATACGCACGCTTTCAGGCATACCTGCTTTCGTCATTTTGTTCAGCGCTCGTACCAGGGCCATAGCCTCCGCAACCTGACCATCGTAGTCACGCAGCGTCAGTGAACCCCCGAACAGCTGTTTTACCCGGTACATCGCCGTTTCCGCTATCGAGCGACGGTTGTAATCTGTTGTCCATTTCCACCGCGCATTACTCCCGGTCATTCGCTGATTAGCCACTGCACGGTTACGGTCTGCATATTCACCGGGCCAGTAACCCGCACCTTTTCGGGGAGGGATAAGCGCGCTGATTTTCTTACGCCGCAGTTCATCGTGACATAGCCGGGTATCGTAAGCGCCATCGGCGGCGGCTGACCTGATTTTCCGGTGGGTTTGCCGGATTAACCCGGGGAAGGCCTCTGAGTCCGTAACGTTGTTCAGCGACAGGTCAGCGCAGATGATTTCATGTGTTTTACTGTCAACGGCGAGATGCAGCTTACGCCAGATACGGCGGCGTTCCTGGCCATGCTTTTTGACTTTCCACTCGCCTTCACCGAAGACCTTCAGCCCGGTGGAATCAATTACCAGGTGTGCGATTTCACCCCGGGTGGGCGTTTTGAAACTGACATTAACCGACTTTGCCCGCCTGCTGACACAGCTGTAATCCGGGCAGCGTAGCGGAACGTTCATCAGAGAAAAAATGGAATCAATAAAGCCCTGCGCAGCCCGCAGGGTCAGCCTGAATACGCGTTTAATGACCAGCACAGTAGTGATGGCAAGGTCAGAATAGCGCTGAGGTCTGCCTCGTGAAGAAGGTGTTGCTGACTCATACCAGGCCTGAATAGCTTCATCATCCAGCCAGAAAGTTATGGAGCCACGGTTGATGAGGGCTTTATTGTAGGTGGGCCAGTTGGTGATTTTGAACTTTTGCTTTGCCACGGAACGGTCTGCGTTGTCGGGAAGATACGTGATCTGATCCTTCAACTCAGCAAAAGTTCGATTTATTCAACAAAGCCGATGAGAAATGCTGACATTGTGTTTCCTCTTCATGTAGTTGGCTCAATTGTCGCATGTTGAAAAATTTGAATAGCATTTAACATCGACAAACTGACGGCTTTTTCTCTATCTCATTTTTTCTGTTCAGTTACGGGTGACGAAATTAACTCGACCAGCTCTTCCTTTCCCCACTATTCATGGGCATCAACGGAGAAAAGTTTTATGGATTCTGCGGTTCCTTCAAAGGCGTTGTCATAGCAACCCAGAATATTGATGTCGTAACCGGGCCCAGCTTCTCGGGTTAAAAGATGCTCCTTTGCGCTCCCTGGCAGTATTGCTATCAAGCGTCCTCCCGGTTTCAGGAATCTCATCGCATGTTGAAAATGTGCAATCCAGCGTGAGTCACTAAATGGAGGATTCATCAGAATTCTTTCAAACAAGCCGGTATTTTCAGGCTTGACCAATAGAAAATCATTAAGGGTGACGTTCCAGCGCAGGCCAGTAATTGCAACAGCTGCGGGGTGTATATCAAAACCAGTAACATCCACCCCCTCTGGTAACCCTTTCAGTAGCGCACCAAGACCGATATTCGGTTCCAGCAAACGCATACCTGAAGCCACCATACATTCATCAATTGCTCGTTTCTGGAGTTCTCCGACCGTTGCATAGAACTGGTGCGTATAGCGGTCAGGTATAGAACCATGTAATGCCAGAAGTTTGAATGCTTCAACGGGGCTAAAGTCAAAGTCATATACTTCTCTATATCTTCTGACAGCACCCAATGACTCCCATATGTTCACCAGTTCTTTTTTCTCACTAACAGACTGGTTGTCCCGCAGGATAAAAGTGTGCGGCCCCGGTGACAGGTGTTTGCCCGCGTTCAAATGGTCAGTGGCATATGATATTAAGGAGTTAACAGCAGAGAATGATATCAACTGCGACCGATATTCATTGGTTTTTACAGTTCTTGCGGAGTTATGGCCGGTGGTGTATCGGCGATCGAGAGGAATGCAGCCTGGCATTAAATGGGATAGTACCAGATTGAGATTGTCACAAGTTTCCTCCTCAATCAGGATATGCACATTGCCGTTAATAAACCCCTTCACTTTAAGACTATCGTTATCAATACTTACCCATTCGCCAGGGTTACTCATCATGTACTCTTTGACCGCAGCCGAATTCACATCCTCAGCACCGCTTCGTCCATACATCAGTCCAATAACCTTACGAAGGTCATTAAAATAGTTGAGATAGTCATAGGATCTGCGGTTATCTCTACTTGGTAAGCAGCTGGCTATGATGAGTTTGTTGCTGAAGCCCTGGGCACGGTTAGTCTTATGCAGAGCGGAGAGCTTTTCAAACACACCATGAACCATCTGGGCGAAGTAGTCTTTTTTCTCTTCATTCAATGCGAATGCGGTAGAAAAGATACTTTCTTCGTTGAAGGGTACAGGCTTAAGCTTCTCAAAATTTGATTCTGATGATTTTCGCCATGCCCTTAATCCTTCGTTCCAGTCATCGTATCTTTCGGTGGGCATAAATGGTTTTACGCCGGTCAGATCGAGCAGCTTTTGCCAGTACTTTTCATCGAGAGCACAGCGGGCCCGTTCTATACAGAACAAATTTTCTACAGCCAGCGTATATTTGATGGAATTGTCACAAGAATCACAGAACATGCGCCATGCTTCATCATGCCGGTTCCGCATCACTGCATCATACATGGCCTGCATGTGCTTCAGTGTTGTGTTGTATTCCACCAGCAGATCGCGCATGGCATTTAGTTTTTGAAAGCCGTCATGTTCAATGAGGCCACTTTGACTGTCTACGGGATTAGCATAAAGGCTGAGGACGTCTGATTCATTTTCATCGTTATTCGCTAATACAGCTGTCGGTAGGTTCATCAGATTTCTCCAAATAGAGAAATTATGAGACAGGTATGGCAGGTGACGAAGCAAATCGACGAACTACATAAGCCGGGATATTTGGGGATACCGTGAAGTACATAGCACGGCGGAAGTCCAAAAAAAGAGACCCCAGTAAGGGGTCTTAAATGAGGTATATATAACTATCAGATCACAGAGCCCGAAGCAGACTACTCAACGTCCTGAATTTCAGGAAGCTTCAACCCTTTCGGATAGAAGATTGTATGAACAGTCAGGTCAGCCAGGAACGTAGATTTGATAATTAATTTTATTATAGGGTTAATACTATCCCAAGAATCGGGCGAATTCCAGATAGTGGCATCACAGCTTTCAGGATACTGGTTAACTCCAGGAGCATGGCCAGCCGTGCAGCGCATTGGGTCGGTTGATTCATGCTCGCATTTAGGGCAAATATAGCGCCGCAGCTGGTGTTCACCTAGGTCTTGGTCAAAATCGTGAGGAGTTTCCCAGCAATGAACATCTTCAAGCTCAGGTAGCCTGGACGGAGTGTAAAAAGCCCACGGCACTTCCGTACCTCGCAGTACCTCAAGTGCGTGTATCACCCGCTCAGGCTCGATTTTAAGCACGTCACTGTATGCTTCTATTCGATCACGTAACAGGCTGGCCATTACAGAGATTGTATGGATATCGATACCGGCTGCTTGAGCGTCCCTTTCCAGCTGCTCAATAACGACATCAATACTTGCTGGTGGTGCAGACATAAATAACTGCGTTGCGGCTTCTTGTCGTGACATATACGAAGGTTCCTTCGGTTACCGGTGACAGTAACCGATATTTTCCCCTCGCTACAGCTGGTCACGAATTTTTTCAGCTTGTACATCGGATACCAGAACACAATCACCTGTTGCAGAATTACAAACGTAATATTTTCCGTCCTGATGCTGCTGTAATTTCAGTTTTGTACCCGTAAGTGACACTGTAACGCCACTTGCTTCAAACTGCCCTTTGTTGGTGATGAAAAAGTTGTTTTTTGCGAGGGTTCCGGCTTTCAAATCAACGCCTCTGATCACTTCACCCAGGTCCCATTCGTTCATTACTGAGCGTTGTTTATGGATCAAGGAGCCAAGACAGACAAACACCACGACACTGATTGCAGCAAGACCCATAAGGTTTTTAAACGAATGGTGGGCTTTCAGGTCAAGCGTCTTCGCTTCTACCAGCTGCTCGGACGTTAACTGGACAGCTCGATTGTTACGCGAAGGACGTTTACGTTGGTTAGCAGTCATGGTTCACCTCTGTTTGAAGGAGAGATAATTTTAAACCTGCCAGTATATAAGCGATCTGAATTGGGTGAAGCGAATCATCAATGCTCATGGCCAGTCTACCCTTCTGATTGGTATCTACGGCTTTGCTGCCTCGGTACTGGTATCCATATTTCTTCCTGGCAAGTTCCAGGCCAGCCAGCATGTACTGGACTTGCTGTAACGATAATGAATCAATTTGCAGAGACTTGAGCCTGTTTTTTTGCTGGCACAGACCAAATAACTCCCTCGACTCGAAATCGTCGGGGTAAGAGTGTAGTAACCCATCAACTGAGCAGGCATTCAACTTAGGAAGGTGCGAATAAGCGGGGAAATTCTTCTCGGCTGACTCAGTCATTTCATTTCTTCATGTTTGAGCCGATTTTTTCTC
>NZ_JAOWIG010000035.1:0-108365 GCF_030332245.1 Citrobacter sp. Cy070 | reverse complement strand
CAGCTGATAGAAACAGAAGCCACTGGAGCACCTCAAAAACACCATCATACACTAAATCAGTAAGTTGGCAGCATCACCTTTAACTGGACCTATTTATTGGGCAGTTATTCAGGATGTCGTACACAAAGATAAAGTGGGTAGCGTCGGTGGCGCCATGCATGGGCTGGCAAATATCTCCGGAATCATTGGCCCTCTGGTCACCGGATTTATTGTTCAGTTCAGCGGTAAATATGATTACGCATTCTATCTGGCTGGTGCTATTGCGATTGTTTCCAGCTGTCTGGTATTCGTATTTGTCAAAAATAAAGGATTAAAAACAAATGAAAGTCAAAGCTGTCTACATCAATAAACCTGGTGAAATTGAAACCCGTTGGGTTGATTATCCAGAAAAGAAAGATAATGAAGTATTAATAAAAGTTGATGCTGCTGGAATATGTGGCTCTGATATAGGTGCATTTCGCGGCACTAATCCCCTGGTGACCTATCCACGTATTATTGGACATGAAGTCACTGGTATTGTTATTAAACAAGGCAATGGCATGCCAGCAAATATTAAGGAAGGTGACCGCGTTATTGTTGATCCTTATATTTATTGTGGCCATTGCTACCCCTGTTCAGTGGGGAGAACAAATTGCTGTGAAAACCTGAAGGTAATTGGCGTACATATTGATGGTGCGATGCAGGAGGTGGTTGCTCACCCCGCGCATTTGATTCACAAAATCCCAGATGACGTCGCCACTGAGATGGCTCCGTTGGCTGAACCACTGACTATCGCACTGCATGCGCTACATCGCGCCAAACTGACGGCCGGGGAGCATATCGCCATTATTGGAGCCGGTGCGATTGGTCTGATGGCAGCATTGAGCGCATTGCGCTACGGTGCGACGCCAATTCTGATCGATATCGTGGACGAACGACTTCAGTACGCAAAATCACTGGGCGTGCCTTACGTCATCAATCCGTCGAACACTCAGGTTGTTGAGGCGATAAAAGATATCACACAGGGGACGATGGCACAGGTTGTCGTCGAAGCATCTGGTGCCAACAGTGCAATTCGCGAAACGCTGGATCTTGCTTCGTTTGCGGGTCGTATTGCTTTCACCGGCTGGCCAAAACAGGAGACATCGTTACCCACTAACCTGATCACGTTTAAAGAGTTGGATCTGCGCGGATCACGTACCAGTGCTGGCGAATTCGAAGAAGCGTTACAGATGCTGGCTACGCTGAACATTAATCCTGCGGATGTCGTAAGCAAGGTGGTGAATATTGATGATGTGCCTGACGCCGTGAAGGAACTCGATCAATACCCGGAACGCTATCTGAAGATCAATGTGACCTTTCATTAATTTTTCCAGGAGATAAAGCGATGGAACAAACCTGGCGTTGGTATGGCCCGAATGATCCCGTGTCGTTGTCCGATGTTCGTCAAGCCGGTGCAACGGGTGTGGTAACTGCGCTGCACCATATTCCAAACGGTGAAGTCTGGTCCGTAGAAGAAATTCTCAAACGCAAAGCGATCGTGGAAAAAGCCGGTCTGGTCTGGTCGGTCGTGGAAAGCGTGCCGATCCATGAAGACATCAAGACCCACACGGGCCAGTACGATCTGTGGATCAAGAATTACCAGCAGACGCTGCGCAATCTCGCCCAATGCGGCATCTTTACCGTGTGCTACAACTTCATGCCGGTTCTGGACTGGACCCGTACCGACCTGGAATATGTGCTACCCGACGGTTCAAAGGCTCTGCGCTTTGACCAGATTGAGTTTGCCGCCTTTGAACTGCATATCCTCAAGCGTCCCGGTGCAGAAGCGGACTACAGCGCAGAGGAAATTGCACAGGCGCACCAGCGTTTTGTGAATATGAGCGAAGAGGACAAAGCTCGGCTGACGCGAAATATCATTGCAGGTCTGCCAGGTGCTGAGGAAGGCTATACGCTGGACCAATTCCGTAGCCACCTTGCAACCTATAAAGATATCGACAAAGCGGCCTTACGGGAAAATTTCGCCTGGTTCCTGAAAGCCATTATTCCGGTAGCGGAAGAAGTGGGTGTACGTATGGCGGTTCATCCGGACGATCCACCGCGCCCAATTCTTGGCCTGCCGCGCATCGTTTCTACTGTAGAAGATATGCAGTGGATGGTGGATACCGTAAACAGTACAGCCAACGGTTTTACGATGTGTACAGGCTCTTACGGCGTACGCGCAGACAACGATCTGGTTGATATGATCAAACAGTTCGGCCCACGGATTTACTTTACGCACCTGCGTTCCACACAACGTGAAGAGAATCCCAAAACCTTCCATGAGGCGGCACATCTCTCCGGGGATGTCGATATGTACAGCGTAGTGAAAGCGATAGTCGAAGAAGAACAGCGACGTAAAGCTGAAGGCAACGCCTCACTTATCCCCATGCGACCAGACCATGGTCATCAAATGCTTGATGATCTGAAAAAGAAAACCAACCCAGGGTATTCCGCTATTGGTCGCCTTAAGGGCCTGGCTGAAGTACGCGGCGTTGAACTGGCTATCCAACGCGCCTTCTTCAATCAGTAACCACATTGCCGCATGGTATCCCTGCCATGCGGTTTTTCACTTTCAGTCAGGACCGGTCTTTGATAGCGCATTATCAAAGAAGATCATCAATGACAGGAGTTTGTCATGGACAAGAATCTCTCCACCGCCCAGATTTCCACCCCACGACCACGCTGGGATCGTTCACGCCTCGTTTCGCGCATCGTACATCTTGGTTGCGGCGCTTTTCACCGCGCTCATCAGGCGCTCTATACACATCATTTGCTGGAAAGCAGTGACAGCGACTGGGGTATCTGTGAGGTCAACCTGATGCCCGGAAACGATGCCACACTGATTCAAAACCTGAAGGCGCAGGATCTGCTGTACACCGTTGCCGAGCGCGGAGCACAAACGACAGAGCTTAAAATCATTGGCGCGATGAAAGAAGCGCTGCATCCTGAATTTGACGGCTGTGAAGCCATTATCCACGCAATGGCACGTCCCGAAACGGCCATCGTTTCGCTGACCATCACCGAAAAAGGATATTGCACAGATGCCGCCAGCGGCGAGCTGGATCTGAATCATCCGTTTATCCAGCACGACATTGCTCACCCACAGTCCCCCAAATCAGCAATGGGTTATATCGTCGAAGCCCTCGCGCTACGCCGTCAGCAGGGATTGAAGGCTTTTACTGTGCTGTCCTGCGATAACGTACGAGAAAATGGCCACGTCGCAAAAACCGCTGTCCTGGGTTTAGCCGCCGAGCGCGATCCGCAGTTGGCTGAGTGGATTGCCGAACAGGCAACGTTCCCATGCACGATGGTAGACCGCATCGTTCCGGCAGCGACAGAAGAGACGTTAGCGCAAATAGCAGAACAGCTTGGGGTAGATGATCCCTGTGCCATTGCCTGTGAGCCATTCCGTCAGTGGGTGATTGAAGATAACTTTGTCAATGGACGCCCGGACTGGGATCGCGTGGGCGTACAGTTTGTAGCAGATGTGGTGCCATTTGAGATGATGAAGTTACGCATGCTCAACGGCAGCCACTCTTTCCTGGCCTACCTTGGTTATCTGGGCGGTTATGAAACGATTGCCGATACGATGACCAACCCGGCGTATCGCAACGCTGCGCGTGCTTTGATGCTCAATGAACAAGCGCCGACACTGTCGATGCCGGAAGGAACAGACCTTGCGGCTTATGCAGAGCTGCTGATTGCGCGCTTTACTAATCCATCACTGAAGCACCGAACCTGGCAAATTGCGATGGATGGCAGCCAGAAACTACCACAACGCTTGCTGGACCCCATTCGACTCCATCTGAAAAAAGGCGAAGATGCTCGCCATCTGATGTTGGGAGTCGCCGGTTGGATGCGCTACATCAGCGGTGTGGATGAACAAGGTCATCCGATTGAGGTGATAGATCCGCTGTCAGCACAGTATCAGGCTATTTATCAACAGTATCCATCAATAGAAGAACGTGTCCGGGCGCTGTTAGCAATTGACACTATCTTTGGGCGAGACCTTTGCGAGAACACAGACTTTATCGAACGCGTAACCGCTGCCTGTCAGCAATTGCACAGCGTAGGCGCACGTGCAGCGGTAGCCGCTCTGAGCCAATAGCGTGGTGTTATTAAAGACCCACGATCTGTCTGACATAGGCCAGATGTTCCAGCGATTTTTGGTAAGCACCGTCAGCATCAGCCTGGCGGATCGCATCCACAATCGCTTTATGCTGTGTATTCATGCTGGTTAATACATCCCGATTGCCGGAACGTTTGTCCAGTCCGGCATACGGGATGTTAACGCGCTGTTCCCACAGCATTCGCGACATATCAAGCAGTACGCGGTTCTGGCTGGCTTCTGATACTGTTAGATGGAATTGCTTATCGAGGGAATAAAAACCATGCACATTGTTTTCGCTAATGGCCTTTTCCATGCTGAGATGCAGTGCTTCAAGCTGGCTAATTAGATCTTCTTTCCCGGCCTGAGCAGCAAGACGCGCACAATGGCTGTCGACCAACTCACGCGAATAGAGGATTTCTTCAATCGTATAATCACTGGTGGAATGCTTTTTATCAGCAACAATCACACCATTACCTGACTGGATGGTGATCCATCCGGAAATCTCCAGCACAATCAGCGCTTCTCTGAGCGATGCGCGACTTACACCGAGTTGCTTCGCCAGCTCACGTTCGGGTGGTAAGAAGCTTCCCGGCGGAAAAATACCATCATTGATGAGCTTAATGATGAGATTGGCTATCTTTTGATAGAGCCGCTCCTGTTTTACCTCAGGAATAACCATGTGTCTCCCGTTCTCTTATCTGTGCGATTTTTAACTGATTTATCATATCATTCCTGGAGTTAAGAAACGCACGTCAGAGTCAGTTCATGTATCACACATCACTATGATATTTTTTCTTATTGTGTGCAGACAGAGTCTTTCACTTATTCAGACATCAAATCCTGTGCACATGCCCAGGCGCTCGACCACGCCCACTGGAAGTTATACCCACCCAACCAGCCGGTGACATCCATCACTTCACCAATAAAGTACAGCCCTGGCACTTTGCGGGCTTCCATCGTGCGCGAAGACAGTTCGTTGGTATCCACGCCTCCCAGCGTGACTTCCGCTGTACGATACCCTTCGGTACCGTTCGGCTGCACCCGCCATTCGGTCAGCGTTTCGACCAGCGATTGCTGGTCGCGCACGTTAAGTTGTTTCAGCGTCACATCCGGGATTTGCCCTAATTGCTGCAGGCATTCCACCAGACGTTTCGGCAACTGCATCGCTAACGTGTTCTTTAAGCTCTGATTTGGATGTGCGCTTCGTTGTTCATCGAGGAAGCTCGCAAGGTCAACATCCGGCAACAAATTAATGCTGACAAATTCGCCGGGCTGCCAAAAACTGGAAATTTGCAAAACGGCCGGGCCTGAAAGCCCACGGTGCGTAAAGAGCAGGTTTTCACGAAATACGGTGCCGTCTTCAGCGGTGATAACGGAAGGAACAGACACGCCTGAGAGTACCTGAAGCTGCTCCAACAGTGGCTTATGCAGCGTGAAAGGCACCAAACCGGCACGGGTCGGCAGAACCTTCAGACCAAACTGTTCGGCAATTTTATAACCAAACGGCGTTGCTCCCAGACCCGGCATGGAAAGCCCACCGGAGGCAATAACCAATTTCTTCGCACCGACCGTCATCCCGTTCAGTTCCAGAATGAAGCCATCATCATCCTGTGCGACGCTCAGGACTTCGCTACGTAAACGCATCGTAACGTTACCTTTTTCGCATTCGGCCACCAGCATATCGACGATTTGTTGGGCCGAATCATCGCAGAACAGCTGGCCGAGCGTTTTTTCATGCCAGGCAATGCCGTGTTTACCCACCAAATCGATAAAGTCCCACTGCGTATAGCGAGCCAGCGCCGATTTGCAAAAATGCGGGTTTTGACTCAAATATGCAGCCGGTTCCACATAAAGATTGGTAAAGTTACAGCGCCCTCCGCCGGACATGAGGATCTTACGTCCAGGCTTTTTACCATTATCAATCAGCAGTACTTGACTGCCTGCTTGCCCTGCCTGCGCGGCACAGAACATACCCGCTGCGCCAGCGCCTATAATAACGGTATCAAACCTTTCCACGTTGCGATCCTCTCTAAAAAGCGGGCGTGAATTGTAAAGATTCCTCAGTGGTCGCACCAGCACCAAACTATCAATAATAGGTATTTACCTGAATTCTATAGGATAATTCTTTAGTGGTGTAAAACAAAGCAGGAGACAAATCAAAAAAACTCTATATTTCACTTTGCCCGCGCCGCCAAAGTCACTGATAATGCGCCGCGTTCATGTCCTCAAAATGGCGTAACGTCCTATGCTACATTTGTTTGCTGGCCTGGATTTACATACCGGGCTTTTATTATTGCTTGCTCTGGCTTTTGTGCTGTTCTACGAAGCAATTAACGGCTTCCACGATACAGCCAATGCTGTCGCAACCGTGATCTATACCCGTGCAATGCGTTCGCAATTGGCGGTGGTCATGGCTGCGTTGTTCAACTTCTTTGGTGTTTTGCTGGGTGGTCTCAGCGTAGCTTATGCCATCGTGCATATGCTACCAACGGATCTGCTGCTCAACATGGGTTCTTCACATGGCCTCGCCATGGTGTTCTCCATGCTACTGGCGGCAATTATCTGGAACCTCGGTACCTGGTACTTTGGTCTGCCTGCATCCAGCTCCCACACGCTGATTGGCGCGATCATTGGTATTGGTTTAACCAATGCGTTGATGAACGGGACTTCAGTGGTGGATGCACTTAACATCCCGAAAGTGCTCAATATTTTCGGTTCGCTGATCATTTCCCCTATTGTCGGCCTGGTGTTCGCTGGCGGTCTGATCTTCTTGCTGCGTCGTTACTGGAACGGCACCAAGAAGCGGGCACGTATTCACCTGACGCCAGCAGAGCGTGAAAAGAAAGACGGTAAGAAAAAGCCGCCGTTCTGGACGCGTATCGCGCTGATCCTCTCCGCTATCGGTGTGGCGTTTTCTCATGGCGCTAACGATGGGCAGAAAGGTATTGGTCTGGTAATGCTGGTACTGATTGGCGTAGCGCCTGCAGGCTTCGTGGTGAATATGAATGCTTCTGGTTACGAAATTACGCGTACCCGTGATGCTATCAATAACGTCGAAACCTACTTCCAGCAGCGTCCTGATCTGCTCAAACAGGCGACCGGCGTTGATCAGTTGGTTCCGTCTCCGACGGAAACGGCGACAACAACACCGGCAGAGTTCCATTGTCACCCGGCAAATACCATCAACGCGCTTGAGCGTGCAAAAGGTATGCTGGCGAACCTGGAAACCTACGACAAGTTAAGCGTTGAGCAGCGTAGCCAGCTGCGTCGCATTATGCTGTGCATCTCTGATACCACCGATAAAGTCGTGAAACTGCCTGGCGTAAGCAGCGACGATCAGCGACTGCTGAAGAAACTGAAAACCGACATGCTGAGCACCATTGAGTACGCACCCGTCTGGATTATCATGGCTGTTGCTCTGGCTCTGGGCTGCGGTACGATGATTGGCTGGCGTCGCGTGGCGACCACTATTGGTGAGAAAATCGGTAAGAAAGGCATGACCTATGCTCAGGGGATGTCGGCACAGATGACTGCCGCAGTCTCTATCGGTCTCGCCAGTTACACCGGTATGCCTGTTTCCACCACTCACGTTCTCTCCTCTTCTGTTGCAGGGACGATGGTTGTTGACGGTGGCGGTTTGCAGCGTAAAACGGTAACCAGCATTCTGATGGCCTGGGTCTTCACCCTGCCAGCAGCGATTATCCTTTCCGGGGTCCTGTACTGGCTCTCCCTGAAGTTAATCTAAATGCATGCACAGTAAAAAAGCGGGTCAGGAAACTGACCCGCTTTTTTTATATCTGTCGTAGAAATCAGTGCCAGATAATCAGCGCGACCATACTGATTAACACCAGCCCACATAACGCGCTGGTAAGGATGAACTGACCGCGAACCCGCTCACAGCGGCGAATAAACTCATCGTCATGATGATCACGGTAACGCTGAGCGTAGATATACCACACCAGACGCATCTGCTTGTTAGGTTGCCCATGCGAGGTAAAAAAGCCGCCCCCATCGACATACTGGTAAAGTAATGGATCGCAACCACGAAGTACCACTAACAGTGCGCGTAGCGAAGAAAAATAACGCGCCATATTAACAATGCAAACGACACATAAAGCCCAGAATAACGCAATGGTGCTTATCATATCTCCTCCCCGGCGACCCGCCCACGGAACGCCTTTCCGGGACTACCGCTCCCCAATACCCTGCCAAACCATTCAGTGAAGAGTACAACCGAAACCGCTCGTGTTAGTGTCACGCATCCGAGCGCCTCTCTAAATAGTGTAGGAGATTAGTTAATTTTTTTGCCAGAAGGTTAATCACTATCAATGCAATTAACTAAAAAATTTGTTTAACTACTTGGCAAGCAAGGCGGATTGACGGATTATCCCGGTCGCTATAATGTAAGGATAGTCCTTAAAAGGTACGTTTTTACGACTGGGCTAGCCCCGCGCATAAAGTTCGCAGGACGCGGATGACGCGGCGGCAAATGAACGCCAGCAGGCTAGTCATCGACAACTTATGGAAGGAGTAACACTATGGCTTATAAACACATTCTTATCGCGGTTGATCTTTCTCCAGAAAGCAAAGTTCTGGTTGAAAAAGCGGTCTCTATGGCACGGCCTTACAATGCGAAAGTCTCCCTTATCCACGTTGACGTAAACTATTCCGACCTGTACACCGGGCTAATCGACGTGAATCTGGGCGACATGCAGAAACGCATTTCTGAAGAAACCCACCACGCGTTAACCGAGCTGTCCACCAACGCAGGCTACCCTATCACCGAAACCCTGAGCGGTAGCGGCGACCTGGGTCAGGTTCTGGTTGATGCCATCAAAAAATACGACATGGATCTGGTCGTTTGTGGTCATCACCAGGATTTCTGGAGCAAACTGATGTCCTCCGCGCGTCAACTGATCAACACTGTTCACGTCGACATGTTGATTGTTCCGCTGCGTGACGACGAAGAAGCATAAAACGCTGGCCGTCGGGAGATAACCCGGCGCGCTGCAAGTCGTTAAGCCTGTAAACGCCCGCCTGCGCGGGCGTTTTTGTTTTTATCATTCAGACACAATTAGTACATCAATCCAACAAATAAATCATAATTAGTGTGATCAACTAATTGGATCGAAAACTATCTCTATAATAATCTACCCTTACGGCTAATCGCCGCAGTCTATAACAAAATAAGACTTTTTCGGCGCGTTTAAGCATACGCGTTCATACTTTTCGGGATGGCTTTGAAAGGCGAAGGAATATGAATACTACTGCACCTACGGGCTTGCTGCAGCAACCTCGTCCGTTCTTCATGATCTTCTTTGTGGAATTATGGGAACGATTTGGCTATTACGGCGTTCAGGGCATCCTGGCGGTATTTTTTGTTAAGCAACTCGGATTTTCTCAGGAACAGGCATTTGTCACCTTTGGCGCGTTTGCGGCATTGGTATACGGCCTGATATCCATCGGCGGCTACGTCGGCGACCATCTCTTAGGGACCAAACGCACGCTGGTACTCGGCGCCATTGTGCTGGCGATCGGCTACTTCATGACCGGGATGTCACTGCTTAAGCCCGACCTGATTTTTATTGCTTTGGGTACCATTGCCGTCGGTAACGGGCTGTTTAAAGCCAACCCGGCAAGCCTGCTGTCAAAATGCTATCCGCCGAAAGACGCCCGTCTGGACGGTGCTTTCACCCTGTTTTATATGTCGATTAACATCGGTTCGCTGCTGTCACTGTCACTGGCGCCGGTGATTGCCGATAAGTTTGGCTACGCAGTGACCTACAACCTGTGCGGAGCCGGGCTTATCGTTGCACTACTGGTCTACTTTGCCTGTCGTGGCATGGTGAAGAATATCGGTTCAGAGCCGGACCATAAGCCGCTGAATTTCCGTAACCTGCTCTATGTGCTGGCCGGTACGGTTGTGATGGTCTTTATCTGCGCCTGGCTGATGCACAATGTACAGGTTGCCAACCTGGTGCTGATCGTCCTGTCGATTGCCGTAACTATCATCTTCTTCCGCCAGGCATTCAAACTGGATAAAACCGGGCGCAACAAGATGTTCGTGGCCTTTATCCTGATGCTGGAAGCGGTGGTGTTCTACGTGCTGTACGCGCAGATGCCAACTTCGCTGAACTTCTTTGCTATCAATAACGTGCACCATAAAATTCTTGGTTTCGCCATCAACCCGGTAAGCTTCCAGGCGCTGAACCCGTTCTGGGTGGTACTGGCGAGTCCGGTGCTGGCCGCTATCTATACCCGTCTGGGAAACAAAGGCAAAGACCTGACCATGCCGATGAAGTTTACGCTTGGCATGTTCCTGTGCTCACTAGGCTTCCTGACTGCCGCCGCAGCCGGGATGTGGTTTGCCGATGCTCAGGGGCTGACGTCGCCGTGGTTTATCGTGCTGGTGTATCTGTTCCAGAGCCTGGGTGAACTGCTGATTAGCGCCCTGGGGCTGGCTATGGTCGCCGCGCTGGTGCCACAACACCTGATGGGCTTTATTCTTGGGATGTGGTTCCTGACGCAGGCAGCAGCCTTCCTGATGGGGGGTTACGTCGCAACGTTTACCGCAGTACCGGAAAACATTACCGACCCACTCCAGACGCTACCTATTTATACTAACGTGTTCAGTAAGATAGGCCTGGTGACCCTGGCGGTAACGGTTGTAATGGCGATTATGGTGCCATGGCTGAACCGCATGATTAATACACCGAGCACCGAGCAATAACCTTCAGTGCCGGATGGCGGCTATTGCCCTATCCGGCCTACATTCAATATGCCCGATCGCCTTGCGCTATCGGGCATTTTAACTCGCTATCCTTTGCGAGCATCAATCCACTCCTGTACTTCCACCACGAAGGTATCTGGCGCTTTGCGGTACATTTTGCGCGCCAAGTCCAGAATCGTATGCTGGCCAAGCGCTTCTTCCATGCGCTGCTGCGCCATGTCCATGACCGAGCGCACACCGCAAATACCTTCACAAGCCCACTGGGGCGGATGCTCCTCAAAAACGGCTAAACGCTGGCGAATTTCACGACATTCAAAAATACGCTTATCGCCATCTATGGCATTGACCACATCCAGCACGGTGATGTCTTCCGCGGGTTTGGCCAACTGGAACCCGCCGCCCTTACCCTCGATACTGCGCACCAGACCTGCTTTCGACAGACGGGTGAAGATTTTTGCCAGATAGTCATACGGCACGCTTTGTAGTTCGGCAATTTCCCGCACGCTCATATCCCGCGCGTCGCCTTTGCTATCGACCATACACATCAGGCTATGGATGCCGTACTCAACCCCGGAACTGTAAAATGCCATTTTTTATCTCAGCCAAAATGAATCTGAGTTTATTGTAGCTTTTTCATCTAAGGCATTCCAGATAACAGAGCAACCCCGCATGAACATAAAAATATAAATAGATATTTATCAAACAGATAATAAAACACCCTGGCGTAATACTGAAAAAAGGATCAGGATCGCATTGCAATCCTTAACTACGACAAATAAAATCCGAGTAAATGATTCGTAGTCACCAGTGAGAAAAAACCAATGCATAAACAAATTCTGATCGTGGGCGCCGGCTTTGCCGGTATGTGGGCAGCACTAAGCGCCGCGCGACTGGCGGACAAACACCAGCAGACCATTGATATTACGGTGATTGCGCCACAGCCAGAGCTGCGTGTCCGCCCGCGCTTTTATGAAAGCGCCGTGCAAACCCTGGTCGCACCACTGCAACCGCTGTTTGACGTTACTGGCGTCAACTTCCTGCAAGGTCACGTCGAGCAGATCCTCCCGGACTCTAAAGAGGTGAGCTGGAAAGATGCCAACGGTGACATTCATCTGCGCCGCTACGACCGCCTGGTGCTCGCCAGCGGCAGCCACGTAAACCGCGATATCGTTGCCGGTGCCGCCGAGCACGCGTTTGACCTTGACCAACTTGAAAGCGCCGCCGTCCTGGAGCAGCACATTAACGATCTGGCATTACAACCGGAAAGTGAGGCTCGCAATACGGTAGTGGTCTGCGGCGGCGGCTTTACCGGCATTGAAATGGCGCTGGAATTACCAGGTCGTTTGCGAGAAATATTGGGCGCTGATGCTAAGACCAGAATTGTCGTAGTTGAACGCGGCGCTCAGCCAGGCGGACGCTGGAGCCAGGAATTACGCGACGTGATTATCGAAGCCTCCGCTGAACTGGGCGTTGAATGGCGGGTGAATACGGAAGTGGAGTGCGTAGATGCGTCCGGCGTAACGCTGAAAGATGGGCAGACCATTGCCTCACAGACCGTTATCTGGACGGTTGGCGTACAGGCAAACGGGTTAACGGCGCAAATTGACGCACCGCGCGATCGTCAGGGCCGTCTGCATGTAAATGCCAATCTGCAGGTTGTAGGTCACGATGATATATACGCCACTGGCGATGTGGCTTACGCCGCCACCGATGATAAAGGTAATCACGCGCTGATGACCTGCCAGCACGCTATTTTGCTGGGCAAATTTGCCGGAAATAACGCGGCAGCCAGCTTGCTAAACGTTGCGCCACTGCCGTACCGTCAGGAAAACTACGTCACCTGTCTGGATCTTGGCGCATGGGGTGCGGTGTATACCGAAGGATGGGATCAGCAGGTGAAACTGACGCGTGCAGAAGCGAAAAAGCTGAAGGTATCTATTGTCAGCGAGCTGATTTACCCGCCGAAGGCGGACCGCGCGGTAGCGTTTGAGATTGCCGATCCGCTGGCTCCATTCGTGTAGTCGAATCGCCGGATGCGGCTACCGCCTTATCCGGCCTACTAACGGCACCGAACTGTAGGCCTGATAAGCGCAGCGCCATCGGGCACTATAGCTCACCATCTGGCCTATGCCGTTCCCGCATAAATATCAAACCGATGCCCTTTCGTGACTACCGCATTGGGTGTCGCCACATCAGCGAGCGGCGGCGCGTAATCCGGGCGCTTCACCACGACACGTTTAGTCGCCAGCTGACGTGCTGGCGCCAACAAACCATCGGCATCTAAGTCTGGCCCCACCAGCGACTGAAACACGCGCATCTCTTTTTTCACCAGCGCGCTTTTCTGCTTATGTGGAAACATCGGGTCGAGATACACCACCTGCGGGCGCGGCGTAATATCCGTTAACGCCGTCAGGCTTGAGGCGTGAATCAACTGCAAACGCGCCTGCAACCACGGGCCAATTTCCGGGTCGGCATAGCCGCGCGCCAGGCCATCGTCGAGCAGTGCCGCAACCACCGGATTACGTTCCAGCATCCGTACATGGCAGCCCACCGAGGCCAGTACAAACGCATCGCGTCCCAGCCCGGCGGTCGCATCGACCACGTCCGGCAGGTAATCGCCTTTAATGCCGACCGCCTTCGCCACCGCTTCACCGCGGCCACCGCCAAATTTGCGCCGATGGGCCATCGCACCGCCGACAAAATCAACGAAAATGCCGCCGAGTTTCGGCTCATCACGCTTGCGCAGCTCCAGGTGTTCCGGCGTCATTACCAGCGCCATCAGGTTATCTTCATCGTGTTCCAGCCCCCAGCGGGCGGCCAGAACAGATAAGGCGCCGTCTCCGGCGCCTGTTTCATCAATTAAGCAGATTTTCAATTCCGCTTTACCCTAAATAATTCGAGTTGCATCAAGACAACAAGTGAAGGAATCCCTGGGAACGTACAAATAGTACGTGACCAGGGTGAGTGAGCGCAGTTGCCGAAGAGGCAGCTTGAAGTATGACGGGTAAATCAGCCTTTAATCCCGTAATGCTCAAGCATCGCATCAAGCTGTGGTTCACGACCACGGAAGCGTTTGAACAGCGCCATAGGCTCCTCAGAACCCCCACGGGTAAGGATGTTATCGAGGAACGATTGTCCGGTTTCGCGGTTGAAAATCCCTTCATCTTCAAAGCGAGAGAACGCGTCCGCCGCCAGGACATCAGCCCACAGATAGCTGTAGTAGCCTGCTGCGTAGCCGCCCGCAAAAATATGGCTGAAGGCATGTGGGAAACGGCCCCATGTCGGCCCTGGCACCACAGCAACCTGCTTTTTAATCTCTGCCAGGGTTTCAAGGATTTTCGCCCCCTGCTGCGGGTTAAATTCCGCGTGCAGACGGAAATCAAACAGGCCGAATTCCAGCTGACGCAGAATAAACAGCGCCGCCTGGTAGTTTTTCGCTGCCAGCATTTTATCCAGCAGTTCCTTCGGCAGCGGTTCACCGGTCTCAAAGTGACCAGAGATAAACGCCAACGCTTCCGGCTCCCAACACCAGTTTTCCATAAACTGGCTCGGCAGTTCGACCGCATCCCATGGCACACCGTTAATACCGGAAACGCCCGCGGTTTCGATACGGGTCAGCATATGGTGCAGACCGTGGCCGAACTCGTGGAACAGGGTAATCACTTCATCGTGGGTAAACAGCGCAGGTTTGCCGTTCACAGGACGGTTAAAGTTACAGGTCAGGTAGGCGACCGGTTTTTGCAACGAGCCGTCACTTTTACGCATCTGGCCGACGCAGTCGTCCATCCACGCCCCGCCGCGTTTATGTTCACGGGCATACAGGTCGAGGTAGAAGCTGCCGCGCAGCTCGTTGTTTTCGTCGTACAGCTCGAAGAAACGAACTTCCGGGTGCCAGACGTCAACATCGGTGCGCTCTTTGGCAGTGATGCCATAAATACGTTTAACCACTTCAAACAGGCCGTTAACCGCTTTGTTTTCCGGGAAATATGGGCGCAGCTGCTCGTCGCTGATGCTGTAGAGGTGCTGTTTTTGTTTCTCGCTGTAGTAAGCGATATCCCACGGCTGCAGCTCATCAACACCAAATTCCGCTTTCGCGAAGGCGCGCAACTGAGCCAGCTCTTTCTCCCCCTGCGGACGGGCACGTTTCGCCAGATCGGTCAGGAAGTCGAGGACCTGCTGCGGGTTTTCCGCCATTTTGGTAGCCAGAGATTTAAAGGCGTAGCTTTCAAAGCCCAGCAGCTGTGCCAGTTCGTGGCGCAGCGCGAGGATCTCTTCCATTATCGGGCTGTTGTCCCATTTGCCCGCATTCGGCCCCTGGTCAGACGCGCGCGTGGAGTAAGCGCGATACATCTCTTCACGCAGCCCCTGGTTGTCACAGTAGGTCATCACCGGCAGGTAGCTTGGGATATCCAGCGTTAACAGATAGCCTTCCTGCTCTTTGGCTTGCGCCTGAGCCTTCGCCGCAGCCAGCGCGCTTTCCGGCATACCAGCCAGCTCGGCTTCATCGGTGACTAACTTCGTCCAGCCCATCGTGGCATCCAGCACGTTATTGCTGTACAAGTTGCCGAGCTCAGACAGGCGGGTGGCGATCTCACCATAGCGCTGCTGTTTTTCCTTCGGCAGACCAATACCAGAAAGCTCAAAATCGCGCAGCGCGTTATCGACCGCTTTTTTCTGCGCGGTGTTCAGGGTGGCGTAATGATCGCCATCACGCAGGTCGCGGTACGCTTTGTACAGGCCTTCATGTTGTCCAACCCAGGTGCTGTATTCAGACAGCAGCGGCAGCGTTTGTTCGTAGGCTTCGCGCAGTTCCGGGCTGTTTTTCACCGAGTTCAGATGGCTGACCGGAGAGAAAATACGCCCCAGCACGTCGTCAACTTCCGCCAGAGGCTGGCAGAGATTTTCCCAGGTGTACGGCGCGCCCTGCGCAACCACGCGTTCAACGTTTTCGCGGCAATCGTTCAGCGCCTTAGTGACGGCAGGCACAACGTGCTCAGGCTGAATTTTAGAAAACGGCGGCAGTTCGAAGGGAGTCAGCAATGGATTGGTCATTAGCGCGGTCCTGTTGAAAAGAGTGAATGAAGCGCGTATCCGGCGCTGTGCATATTAATTTGTACAATGGGGTTAAGTGTAGAGGATTTCAATGCTAACCGTGACGGAAAGACGCCCGGTGGTGCTGCGCTTACCGGGCCTACGGGTAATCTGTGCCGATCTGCTGTAAACTGTGGCAAATCGTCATTTCAGCGGAATTTCATTACCCATGCTCAGTTATCGCCACAGTTATCACGCAGGCAACCACGCCGACGTCCTGAAACACACCGTCCAGAGCCTGATCATCGAGTCGCTCAAAGAGAAAGAAAAACCGTTTCTCTATCTGGATACCCATGCTGGCGCTGGCCGTTATCAGCTGAGCAGTGAGCATGCCGAACGTACCGGTGAATATCTGGAAGGGATCGCCCGTATCTGGCAGCAGGACGATTTGCCAGCCGAACTGGAACCCTACATTGGCGTGGTGCAGCACTTCAACCGCAGCGGTCAGTTGCGCTACTACCCTGGCTCTCCGCTGATTGCCCGCCAGTTGTTGCGTGAGCAGGACAGCCTGCAGTTAACTGAACTGCACCCGAGCGACTTTCCTCTGCTGCGCGGCGAATTCCAGAAAGATGAGCGCGCGCGCGTGGCCAAAGCCGATGGTTATCTGCAGTTAAAAGCGAAATTACCGCCGGTTTCCCGTCGCGGGCTGATCCTTATCGATCCACCCTACGAAATCAAAAGCGACTACCAGGCGGTGGTCACCGGTATTAACGAAGGCTACAAGCGTTTCGCGACCGGCACCTATGCGCTGTGGTATCCGGTGGTTCTGCGCCAACAAATCAAGCGCATGATCCACGATCTCGAAGACACCGGCATCCGCAAAATTCTGCAAATTGAACTGGCGGTGCGCCCGGACAGCGATCAGCGCGGTATGACAGCGTCCGGCATGATTGTGATTAACCCGCCGTGGAAGCTGGAGCAGCAGATGAACAACGTCCTGCCGTGGTTGCACAGCAAACTGGTTCCGGCAGGAACCGGTCATACCTCGGTAAGCTGGATCGTGCCGGAGTAATCGCAGCCATCGGTGGAACCTTTTAATATCAGGTATACAATCGCGAATATTTTGGCGGATGGCGTAACGCTTCTCCGCCCTACAATGAACATGAAGGAGCGGTCATGACCAAGCACTATGATTACATCGCTATTGGCGGCGGCAGCGGCGGTATTGCCTCCATTAACCGTGCGGCAATGTACGGCCAGAAATGCGCGCTGATTGAAGCCAAAGAGCTGGGCGGCACCTGCGTTAACGTTGGCTGCGTACCGAAGAAAGTGATGTGGCATGCCGCACAAATCCGCGAAGCGATCCATATGTACGGCCCGGATTACGGTTTCGACACCACCATCAATAAGTTCGACTGGGATAAACTGATCGCCAGCCGTACCGCCTATATCGATCGCATTCATACCTCGTACGACAACGTGCTGGGTAAAAATAACGTCGATGTCATTAAAGGTTTTGCCCGCTTCGTGGACGCTAAAACCATTGAAGTGAACGGTGAAACCATTACTGCCGATCATATTTTGATTGCTACCGGCGGTCGCCCGAGCCATCCGAACATTCCGGGTGTGGAATACGGGATCGACTCCGACGGTTTCTTTGAGCTGCCCGCGCTGCCGAAGCGCGTTGCGGTCGTCGGCGCAGGTTACATCGCTGTTGAACTGGCAGGCGTGATTAACGGCCTGGGTGCCCAAACGCATCTGTTCGTGCGTAAACACGCGCCGCTGCGTAGCTTTGACCCGATGATTGTCGAAACCCTGGTTGAGGTGATGAACACTGAAGGCCCGACCCTGCATACTCACGCGATTCCGAAAGCGGTCGTTAAAAACGCTGACGGCAGCCTGACCTTGCAACTGGAAGATGGTCGTAGCGAAACGGTAGATTGCCTGATTTGGGCAATTGGTCGTGAACCAGCCACCGATAACTTCAACCTGGCAGTTACTGGCGTAAAAACCAACGAAAAAGGCTACATCGTCGTGGATAAATTCCAGAACACCAGCGTGCCGGGTATTTATGCCGTCGGCGATAATACCGGCGCCGTTGAGCTGACGCCGGTTGCCGTTGCCGCGGGCCGTCGCCTGTCTGAGCGTCTGTTTAACAACAAACCGGAAGAACATCTGGACTACAGCAACATCCCGACCGTGGTCTTCAGCCATCCGCCAATTGGCACCGTAGGCCTGACCGAGCAGCAGGCTCGTGAACAGCACGGCGATGACCAGGTGAAAGTGTATAAATCATCGTTTACCGCGATGTACACCGCCGTCACCTCACATCGTCAGCCGTGCCGCATGAAGCTGGTTTGCGTCGGTCCGGAAGAGAAGATTGTCGGTATTCACGGTATTGGTTTTGGAATGGACGAAATGCTGCAAGGCTTCGCGGTCGCACTGAAAATGGGCGCAACCAAGAAAGACTTTGATAACACCGTTGCGATTCACCCAACGGCAGCAGAAGAGTTCGTTACCATGCGTTAATCGCACTTCATGAGTGTTAAAGGGCAAAGAGGGGTTAGCTCTTTGCCCTTAGTTACGTTTCCGCTATCAGTTCAAAAGTTGCAGCAGATAGCGGATCAGCTCCAGCAACGCGATTAACGCACCCAGAACGATGATTGCTTTATCAATCACCCGTTTTCTCCATCAGATGGAGTGAGAATGCACCCACTTACTCATCCATTGCCTGTCACGGGGCATGCTCCATTGTTAGATGATAACTATCTCACTCCGGCCAGAGCATCGGCCAACGGCACCACCCGTTTCGCCGATCAGGACTTAGAAAGCGTTTAGCGCGCGTCCGGAAGGGATAAGTTACAGAGCCAACTGGATAAGTATACAGTTCTTTTAATCGTAACTGCCAGCGCATTCTTGCAATAGTACCGTTAAGGTAATAGGATTGAAGCGTTAGATGATAACTATCTCACTTCGGCCAGAGCCACCAACTCGGGCTGAAGCGTAAAAAAACCGACGTGAAGTCGGTTTTTTTACGTCCGAATCAGGACCAGGGCAAAGTCTATTTACCCTGCATATACGGCGTATACACCCCGTTCAGACTCTCAAGGAACGCCACGATATCGTCAATATCTTCCTGCGGCAGTTCTTTACCCACCTGATAACGCAGCATCAGTTTTACCGCACCATCAAGTGTTGGCACATCACCGCGATGGAAATAAGGTGCAGTCAGCGCAACATTACGCAAGCCAGGGACTTTTTGACGCAGCTTGTCACGTAATTCATTAGTGACGTTCATGCGGCCAATATCTGCGGCAGTGACCTCGCCGAAGTTAAAGTCCTTTTTCAAACCCAATGGTTCAAATGAACGTCCGCCTAAAATAATACCGCCATGACAGGTTGCGCACTTATTATCTTTAAACAACTGATAGCCATGTTTCTGCTGGGCAGTTAACGCCGCTTCATCACCACGTAGCCATTTATCAAACGGCGAATTTGGCGTAATCAGCGTTTTCTCAAACTCAGCAATCGCATCGGTAATATTATCTCCGCTGAATCCCTGCGGATAAACCGCGATAAACTCTTGTTTGAGTTGCGGATCCTTATCCAGTTTCTGGATAATTTCATCCCAGGATTTAGACGCCATCTCGATAGGGTTCAACGGCGGGCCGCCTGCCTGCGCCTGCAATGTTGGTGCTCGACCATCCCAGAATTGTTCCACATTGAAGACCGAGTTAAATACCGTCGGCGCATTGATAGGGCCAACCGCGCCGCCTACGCCGATTGACGTTTTGCGGCCATCCACGCCGCCTGCGTTCAGGGCGTGGCAGTGCGCGCAAGAAATCGTGCTGTCACCGGAAATACGCGGGTCGTGGTAAAGCGTAAAGCCCAGCGCCACTTTGCGGGCATCGGTCGGGATATTTTCCGGTATCGGCTGCACAGGCTCATTACGATGCTGCGCAGCGGTATCGTTACTGGCGTAATACTGCTCGCGTTGTTTTGCAATCCAGCCCAGGATCTCTGCTCGCTCCGTATCGCTTACCTTGCCAGCCCAGTGCAGCGCGGTATAACGCGTTGGCGGCATGGTGTCGTACTGCATCACCCATTCAATTTTATTCAGATCGCTTTGCGAAACGGGTTTATCCGCGACCAGTGCCGCACGCACGGCTTCAAGATTGAAGGATTTATATCCCAGTTGAATATCGTAATTCATCAACTGTTTAGCGACAGGAAAAGAAGAATAGAAAGGTAATTCCGCTGAAGGGGTATGACAATAATCGCATCCTTTTTCGCGTAAAAACCCTAATACTTTATTATTTTCTTCCAGCGTAGAGGCCTGAACATCAGCCTGTTTACTCCGTTGATTATCGTGATACCACACATAACCGGATAATCCAAAATAACAAATCACGACGCCAGCTATAGCTATCGCGGTAAGACGGGTAATGATTTTCATTATTTTACCCTCACCGTTGTGAGTTATTGTGACCCAGAAAAATTAGAATAATGAGTGCATAGTCTTTATCAGACTTAACCATCATAGAAAGTAAGGGATTTATTATTTTGATAAGTATCAAGCAATTACATGGGGGATAACTATCAATAGAATAGCCTGTGCCTATTACGGAGATAAGCTGTTATGGTTTTCCGTTCACAACTCGTTGCAATCGAATGTTCTGAAAATGAAATATCTTCAGGTCACGCAGGATTATGAATTCTTCATTATATTCATTGGGATAGTCTTATTTTCTAAATAATATGCAGCACTAAAATGTGATCAACCGCACGCTTTACTCACCAGACACCGAAGCGAATGTCTACGCTTAACTGACGACCGGGCAATAGCCTTAATCTTTCAACGTCCATCGGAGGTCTTTCTCATTATGCTCAACCAGAAACTACCCCACGCCCCTTCAGAAGAAATGACGATCGATATCGATCTGCTTTATGAAATGGATCCGTGCGAGTTAAAGCTGGATGAAATGATTGAGGCAGAGCCAGAGCCGGAGATGATTGCAGGGTTACCCGCGTCAGATGCGTTAACCCCCGCCGATCGTTACCTCGAGCTGTTTGAACACGTCCAGTCATCCAAACTATTTGCTGATAGCAAAACCTTCCCTGATTGTGCGCCCAAAATGGACCCACTGGACATTTTAATCCGCTATCGCAAAGTTAAACGCCACCGCGACTTTGACCTGCGACGCTTTGTCGAGAACCATTTCTGGCTGCCGGAAACCCCCACCAGCGAATATGTGTCCGATCCGGCAAGCTCGCTGAAAGAACATATCGATCAACTGTGGCCTGTGCTGACGCGCGAGCCGCAGGATCATATTCCCTGGTCTTCGCTGCTGGCGTTACCGCAGTCATATATTGTGCCCGGTGGACGTTTTAGCGAAACCTACTACTGGGATTCCTACTTTACCATGCTGGGTCTGGCAGAGAGCGGCCGCGAAGATCTGCTGAAGTGTATGGCGGATAACTTTGCCTGGATGATTGAAAACTATGGTCACATCCCCAACGGTAACCGTACCTACTACCTGAGCCGTTCGCAGCCGCCGGTCTTTGCGCTGATGGTGGAACTGTTTGAAGAAGATGGCGTGCGCGGCGCGCGTCGCTACCTTGAACATCTAAAAATGGAATACGCATTCTGGATGGATGGCGCCGATTCCCTGGTGCTCAACCAGGCCTACCGTCACGTGATCAGAATGTCGGACGGCTCTCTGCTCAACCGCTATTGGGACGATCGTGATACGCCGCGCGATGAGTCCTGGCTTGAAGACGTAGAAACGGCTAAGCATTCAGGCCGACCACCTAATGAGGTATATCGGGATTTGCGCGCGGGCGCGGCCTCCGGCTGGGATTATTCCTCGCGCTGGCTACGCGATGCAGGCCGCCTTGCCAGCATACGCACCACTCAGTTCATCCCGATTGATCTGAACGCCTTCCTCTACAAGCTGGAAAGCACCATCGCCAATATTTCCGCGCTGAAAGGCGACAAAGAAACGGAAGCGCAGTTTCGCCAGAAAGCCAGTGACCGCCGCGATGCGGTGAACCGCTATCTGTGGGACGATGAAAACGGCTGCTATCGCGATTACGACTGGCGGCGCGAACAAATGGCCCTTTTCTCTGCCGCCAGTATTGTGCCGCTGTATGTCGGTATGGCAACACATGAACAAGCCGACCGACTCGCCAACACGGTACGCAGCCGCTTACTCACGCCAGGCGGGATTTTAGCAACCGAGTATGAAACCGGCGAGCAGTGGGATAAACCCAACGGCTGGGCACCGCTGCAGTGGATGGCGATTCAGGGGTTTAAACTGTATGGCGATGACCATCTCGGTGATGAAATTGCCCGTAACTGGCTGAAAACAGTTAATGTTTTTTATCATGAACACCACAAGCTAATTGAAAAGTACCATATCGCTGACGGCACGCCGCGCGAAGGCGGCGGCGGGGAATATCCGCTGCAGGACGGATTTGGCTGGACGAATGGCGTGGTGCGCCGATTAATCGGTTTGTACGGTGAACCGTAAATGTCTGACGGCCTGATGCCACGAAATGCATCGGGCCGTTAGTTAATGGCATCGTACAGCGCGGTGTGGATTTTCTGCCATTTTTTGTTCTCTGCATTTGGATCTGCGCGCACACGCAGTTGGGCCTGTTCCATATCATACTGCTGACGAGCAACGACCTCCGGTGTCGAGCAGAAACTTTGTAGGTAGCTTTTATGCAGTGACGTCAGTGATGCGCCATTCGACATGGCATGACTGAGCGTAGTCATAAACTGCTGGCAGGGTTTAGCCTCATCCATCTGTGAGGGATACCGCAGCAGCAGCTTCAGAACTGCGGTGTTCCCCGCGGAAAATGCCTGCTCCGTCCACGCCAGCTTCCAGTCCATACCTCCTTGCAGGAACAGCGACGTGACGCGGGTATCGTTGCGATCGATAGCCGCCCGCATATTAAAGGTATCCCATGTAATGCCCATCCGGGTCACCGATTCTCGCGCAGAAGGCGCATCACGCCGCGGCTCTTCCTGCACTATCTCAACAGTTTGCCCTGAAGATGCTTGCGGTGCAGGTGCATTGAATAGCCAGAAAGCGCCCAGCGAGATCGCCAGAACCATAACACCGACAGCCACCCACAACATGCCGGAAATCAGCTGTTCGCGCTCTTCGGCCGTACGCTGCGCTCGCTTCTCAGGAGGATCGATACTGTCAGCAATTTCCTTTTTATCGCCTCCAGCCTGCTCGTCTTTTTGCCTTGCCGTTTCCCAGAATTGACGAACCGTCGACTCATCAGATTCCAGATACGATGCAGGATTGATACGCGTTCGGCGCTCTTCAAACGCTCGCTGCACAGAATGCGTAATTTGTTGGTACTGGTAATTTAACAGCATCAGCTGTACTGACGTCAGCGGTTGCTGAGCAATGACAGCGTTTCGCGCCTGTCGGCAATCATCCAGAAACATTCGCAGCGTTAAGCGCGGTTCGACAAACAGCATCAACACTGACGTATCATTAAAAATCTGCGTAAAGTGGCGAACAAATAGTTTCTTATCGACCACCATCAACGCCAGTTCGCTAAACAACATGCCGTCCAGCGCATCACGTCCTTCGCCCAGCTTTAACCAGCGACGCAAGCGTTCGGCACCAAAGTGCTGCTTCAGAAAACTGTTTAGCGGATGCTGATCTGGCCATACCCGTGCGACGAGGGCTTTGAGCGTTAACTCTATTGCGCGAAGCTGACGCTGCGCCCGCATCTGCGCATCCTGCCCCCCGATGTCGATATCGGTTTGATAGTTCAGGAGCGGCTGTTGCTGGCGTAATTGCTCCAGTGCTGCTACAAAACGCAGCGCGGAAATCAGCTGGTTTTCACTGACATCCTGACCGCTTTCATACTGAGGCACACTCTGTTGAAGATGGCGTAAACGCAACGTGAACTGGCTGAGTTGCGCATCATTCATCTGCAAGCGTCTGGCGACAGCCCCCCAACCGCCCAGATTCAGTCGGGCCTGATCGAGTTGCTCCAGAAACCAACGCGGATCTTTGCCCTCTGCCACATGTACGCCTAACAGCAGCAAAATTTCCACCGACGCCTGACGGATGATCCCCAAACAGTGTTCAAATGGCGCACATGTCGCCTGTAACGCGCTATTGGTCATTATCTTCCCTAAAAGAGCCCAGAAAGGTGCGGCCTCACGATGTATTTCGTTATCTTTTTATAAACGTGGCACAGCGCAGAATTATGCCGCTGTAGACTAGAACACATTCATATAACAAATAAATGCGTTTTGCAGTGACAACGGCAAAATCATTGAAATTTATTCTGGAGATAAATCCGTGTCGGTGTTGAAAACAGCGCGACTACCCCTCAATGACGGGGGGTGACTGGTTATGCCTGGCGATACGCAATAGCATATCGGGAAAAGTGCCTGAGATGACAGGATGTTTAGCCGGTTACAACGTGAATGCCGCCCCTTAAGTCGTAAGGCGTTTATGGCCAAAAATGGCCATATGGCAACTACGTCTGCTGATAATTATCTTTATACTGTTTTTCTTTTAAGAGAAATCATTATGCCGCATCGCGCCGCTCACTTTACCTCCGCCGGTATTGCATTTATCAAGCAATGGCAGGGCCTGTCGCTGGAAAAGTATCAGGATAAAAATGGTGTATGGGTCATTGGCTACGGGCATGAAATTACACCCGATGAAACCTTTATTGCCCCCATTTCAATGGCGCAGGCAGAATCCCTGCTGCTCACAGATCTGGATATCTGCCAAGCATTAATACGCACAAATAAACCTCAGCTTAACGACCCGTTTCAACAAGAAGTCTTTATTGCGTGGATGCTAAGTGTTGGGATAACGCGCTTTTGTCACGCAGAAAGGTGGCCGGTTAATATTTCACAGCCAGATAGCGTCTGACCGTGAAATAAATATCAATTATAGAAATTCATTTAACATCATTGCCGCCTGAGTACGGTTTTTAACTTCCAGGCGCTGATAAAGTGACTCAAGGTGGGCTTTTACCGTTCCGGTACTGATATTTAACAGCCGACCAATTTGTTTATTTGACTCACCAGCCGCCAGCATGGTCAGGATCTCCCGCTGGCGGGCGCTTAATGTTTTTATATTTTGCCGACTGCTATCGTTTGTCGCTAAGTGATCCCTGGGAAGAAACATCATGCCCATCGCAACGCTGTTAAGCGCCAGAGTAAAGGTTTCTGCATCAGAGTCACGCGGCACAATGGCCAGCACGTTTAATTGCGTCACATCCTGCAGCCATTTCTTACTGCAATCAGTGGCAGAGATCAGCACCTTCACCGTTGAAAAAGAGTGTGCAATCTGTTGCAGCAAGCTGCAGCAAAACTCACCGTCGAGATCACCGTCCAGCATGAGCAGCGCATCTGGGGTATTTTCCAGTTTTTGCCAAAGGTCATCTGCCTGACTGACACCCTGAACATTCACTCCTGGAATTCGTTGCTGCAAACTTATATTCATTCCATGAATAAATATTGACTGCCTGTCAAACATTATTACCTGCATTATTAACTCTCCGTCTAAAAAATAGTAGTCTTGAGACGCGAAAGGGTATTCTTCACGAGGAAAAATAATAACTCACCATTTGGCAGGGGTCATTCTACCGATAAGCGAAGAATAAAAAAGCAAGAGTTATGAAAAGTTACAGCTCAAGAAAAAGGATTACACAAAGCGGGCAGAACAGGATAGATTTCTGAGACATTCCTCATTTATCGAGGGGCAGAATTCCTTATTAATATTAATTTTCAGAGAATACATTTTTAGCTGAAAATAAGATATCCTGAAAAAATAATAAATATGTTACAAATTACAATATAGCATTAAGTGCTCATTCAACAGCTACCGCAGCCTATTGAATAAGCACGTTGCACGTTACAGGAACATCCCGCCAGATACCTCAATACGCTGTGCAGTCATCCAGGCGAGTTCATCGCTGAGCAACGCGGCGATGGCATCACCGATATCATCCGGTAACCCGACGCGTCCCAGCGCCGTTTGCGAGGCAATATATGCATTCAGTTGCGCGTTATCACGCACATTCCCACCGCCGAAATCAGTTTCAATCGCGCCCGGCGCAATAATATTTGCCGTAATACCGCGTTCCCCCAACTCTTTAGCCTGATACCGGGTAAGCACTTCCATCGCCCCTTTCATGGCGGCATAGGCGCTGTAGCCCGGTAGAGCAAAACGCGCCAGGCCGGTCGAGACATTGAGGATCCTTCCCCCCTTGTTCATCAGCGGAAGAAGACTCTGCGTCAGGAAAAATGGCCCCTTAAACTGGATGCTCAGCAATTGGTCAAATTGCGCTTCGGTGAATGCAGAGTACGGCGCAGTAATGCCGATTCCGGCGTTGTTCAATAAATAATCAAACCCTTCGCTTTGCCACTGTGCCTTTAAGGTGTGCTTCATCTGTTCAACGAAGGATGGGAAAGTTGAAATATCCCCGACATTTAACGGTAATGCCGCTGCTTTTCCACCAGATTGCCGAATTTCATCCACAACCTGCTGCGCCTCTTTTTCATTGCTGTTCCACGTCAGGACGATACCTATTCCTTTGTTCGCCAGCTTAAGTGCCGCGTTTTTACCGAGCCCACGACCGCCACCGGTCACTAATGCGATACGTTGCGTCATAAGAAACCTCATTTCAGATGTTGTGATGATTGAGACAAAGCTTATTAGGTGGTAGAAGAACAATAAATATCGCTAATTGCGCATTACTGTTTCATTCAGAACAACAATAGGGCATGGGAATGGATAAAATTCACGCAATGCAGTTGTTCATCCGCGTCGCAGAACTGGAGAGTTTTTCGCGTGCGGCAGACACCCTTGGACTTCCTAAAGGTAGCGTATCGCGCCAAATCCAGGCCCTGGAAAATCATCTGGGTACGCAGCTTCTGCACCGCACTACCCGCCGCGTTCAGCTCACACAAGACGGCATGATCTATTACGAACGTGCAAAAGATCTGTTGAGCAATCTGGATGAACTGGATGGGTTGTTCCATCACGATCCAGCCAGTATCAGCGGTAAGCTGCGCGTCGATATGCCGGTTGGCGTGGCGAGAAATCTGGTCATGCCCCGCCTGCCCGTCTTTTTGCATCAGTATCCAGGGCTGGAGCTTGAACTCAGCAGCAGTGACCGCCTGGTAGACTTAATTCGTGAGGGTTTCGACTGCGTCGTACGCGTTGGCACACTGAAAGATTCGGGGCTGATTGCCCGACCGCTGGGGAAACTCACGCAGATTAACTGTGCCAGTCCACAGTATCTGGCCCGCTTTGGTTATCCGGAAAGCCTGGAGGATTTGGCCTCACATGCCGTGGTGCATTATTCGGTCAATTTGGGAACACGCGCACAGGGCTTCGAGGTGGCTACAGACAATGGGACTGCATGGGTAAAAACGGGCGGCATGCTGACCGTGAACAGCACAGAAACCTATCATGCGGCATGTCTTGCCGGGCTGGGCATTATTCAGGTACCACGCGTCGGGGTGCGTGAAGCCCTTCGCGCCGGTACGCTGGTTGAAGTGTTACCGCAATATCGGGCCGAACCCATGCCCGTTTCTTTGCTCTATCCACATCGCCGGAACCTTTCCCGCCGGGTACATCTGTTCATGGAATGGTTGACCGGTGTGATGAAAGACTATGTGGATTAGCCCATTTTTCGGGAAGTGGGTCTGAGCGGCTATAATGTCATGAGTAAACAAAATAAGGACTACCGATCGGATGACGCAGGAACACGACGCAAAGCACCCTACGCCTGAACAACAGCAAACCGCCACAACGCCGGTGAAAAACGCCACAGCGAACCAGGCGCTGAAAACAGTCATAACCTTCGCAGATAAAATTCAACGTCAACCTGTTATCGCCCACCTGATCCGCGCAGCAGAGCGTTTTAATGACCGAATGGGAAATCAGTTTGGCGCAGCCATCACGTATTTCTCGTTCCTGTCGATGATCCCTATCCTGATGGTGTCGTTTGCGGCGGCCGGTTTTATTCTCGCCTCACACCCCACGTTATTACAGGATATCTTCAGCAAAATATTGCTCAACGTTAGCGATCCGACGCTGGCCTCGACGCTGAAAAACACCATCAATACTGCCGTTCAGCAACGTACCACCGTGGGTCTGGTGGGGCTTGGAATCGCCCTCTACTCTGGTATTAACTGGATGGGAAACCTGCGCGAAGCTATTCGTGCACAGTCGCGGGACCTCTGGGAACGCACACCGCAGGATCAGGAAAAAATATGGGTTAAATACCTGCGTGATTTTGTCTCATTGATTGGATTGCTGATTGCGCTGATCGTTACGCTGTCGATTACCTCCATTGCCGGTTCTGCCCAGCAAATGATCATCTCGGCACTGTATCTCGACGGTATTGAGTGGCTGAAACCCGCGTGGCGATTGATTGGTCTGGCGATCTCCATTTTCGCCAACTATTTGCTGTTCTTCTGGATTTTCTGGCGGCTACCGCGTCACCGACCGCGTAAGAAGGCGCTGATTCGCGGAACATTTATTGCGGCTATTGGCTTTGAGGTGATTAAGATCGTCATGACCTACACGCTGCCATCGTTGGTAAAATCCCCCTCCGGCGCGGCGTTTGGTTCGGTGCTTGGGCTGATGGCATTCTTTTACTTCTTCGCGCGTTTGACCCTGTTCTGCGCCGCCTGGATTGCCACAGCGGAATACAAAGACGACCCGCGTATGCCGGGGAAAACGCAATAGCCACCGCCGGATTAGTTGTGAATTGCCGGATAAGCGCAGCGCCATCCGGCAATTATAATGCCGCCTGCTCTCACCGATTTAGTGAATAAATCCAGAACGTAACTTTTATTTAACCAAAAACCAGTTTTATCAACTAAGTTTTAAATTGTGTGAAGCATTTCATGGAAGTGAAATCTCAAGCCTAAAAATTATCCCCTTTTTGCTCCATTTTTGACCGATCTCAAAGTTTGTTACAGATTGAAATGTCTCTTTTGCTGTGCGTAATATGGCCTTTCGTTCGACCCAAAATAAGAAAATATTATGCAAGCAACCGCCACAACACTCGATAACGAACAAGAACACGCCCCGGTCAATTCGCGCAATAAAGTCGTCGTCGCTTCGCTCATCGGCACTGCCATTGAGTTCTTCGACTTCTATATTTACGCGACCGCGGCGGTGATCGTGTTCCCCCACATCTTCTTCCCGCAGGGTGACCCCACGGCGGCCACACTACAGTCGCTGGCTACCTTTGCTATCGCCTTCGTGGCCCGCCCGATCGGCTCCGCCGTATTCGGCCATTTCGGCGATCGTGTTGGACGTAAAGTCACGCTGGTTGCTTCACTGCTCACCATGGGGATTTCAACGGTTGTGATTGGCCTGCTGCCGGGCTATGAAACAATCGGCATTTTCGCCCCCTTGCTGCTGGCGCTGGCGCGTTTTGGTCAGGGTTTAGGTCTGGGCGGTGAATGGGGCGGCGCGGCGTTGCTGGCAACGGAAAACGCACCACCGCGTAAACGCGCGCTGTACGGTTCATTCCCGCAGTTGGGTGCGCCTATCGGTTTCTTCTTCGCTAACGGCACGTTCCTGTTGCTCTCCTGGCTGTTGACCGACGAACAGTTTATGAGCTGGGGCTGGCGCGTGCCGTTTATCTTCTCTGCCGTACTGGTCATTATCGGTCTCTACGTCCGTGTTTCTCTCCACGAATCGCCGGTATTTGCCAAAGTCGCCGCAGCGAAAAAACAGGTGAAAATCCCGCTGGGTACTCTGCTGACAAAACATGTTCGTGTGACGATCCTTGGCACATTCATCATGCTGGCGACCTATACACTGTTTTATATCATGACCGTCTATTCGATGACGTTCAGCACTGCCGCAGCCCCCGTAGGGCTTGGCCTGCCGCGTAATGAAGTGTTGTGGATGCTGATGATGGCGGTTATTGGCTTTGGCGTTATGGTACCAGTGGCTGGCCTGCTGGCCGATGCGTTTGGTCGTCGCAAGAGCATGCTCATCATCACCACGCTTATCATTCTGTTTGCGCTGTTTGCCTTTAAACCGCTGCTCGGTTCTGGCAATCCGGTGTTGGTGTTCGCTTTCCTGTTGCTTGGCCTGAGCCTGATGGGTCTGACATTCGGCCCGATGGGGGCACTGCTGCCGGAGTTGTTCCCGACTGAAGTGCGCTATACGGGAGCGTCGTTCTCATACAACGTCTCGTCAATTCTCGGTGCCTCTGTTGCCCCTTATATTGCCGCATGGCTGCAGGGGAACTACGGTCTGGCGGCGGTCGGTACGTATCTGGCATCGATGGCGGCTTTAACGCTGATTGCGCTGCTGTTAACCCATGAGACACGGCATCAATCGCTGTAATTTGATTGCCTGATGGCGCTATGCTTATCAGGCCTACAGACTGCAATCCCCCGTAAGCCGGATAAGGTGTTTACACCGCATCCGGCGCGCTCATCACTTCTTCATCTGCGACAGGATCGTCCGGCACTGATTCGTTTCGTTTTCAGACGGAGAAATTAGCGCCAGCAGCGCCGCCGCTGGCGTAACCAGCGTTGCCAGCGCGGCAGCCACCGCACCGCGTGCAATCAGCGGCCCGGCCTTCACGCCAGCCTGTGGATTTTTAAAGGTCCCACGGACATACAGCGGCGAACGCAGGGTAATAATACGAATGCCTTTGCTCTCCGGGTCGATGGTTAAATCCAGTTGCTCAGATGCAAAGCTTGCAGTCCCGGTCACGTTGATCACCGCGTTTTCCGTGTCGAACGCGAAAATTTGTGGGCGCGCGATGCCATTGACGATATCCAGATTTGCCACTGCGCAGTTCACCCGTACTTCGTCATCACCGAATATTTGTCCGACGATATAGTTACCCAGATTCAACCCAACGATCTCCATCAGATTGCGACTGACCAATCCATCATTCATCAATAGCTTCAGGTTACCGTTGCTGTTACCCAGCAGCGCAGCCACTGAATTTCCGCTACCGCTCAACCTGGCGTCACCGTTCATCTCACCGAGCGTTTTCTGCATCAACTCCACGTCCGGCATCAGTGCTTTTAGCTTCAGGCGGCGAGCCTGAATATCCGCCTGCCCCCGCATCGGCTTTTTATCCCCTTCCAGATGAATGCTGGAAACAATACTGCCCCCTGCGAGGCCAAATTTCAGTGGCTGCAGGCGCAAGTCAGCTTTTTTCAGGAGGATATGGGTGGAGAGATCGCTGATTGGCAGGCTACTGCCGTGTTCGATACGCCGTCCTTTGAAACGCACATCAGCATCCATTACGTTCCATTTGTCGGTTTCAAAACGGTCATACGGCAACACCTTGTCAGCAGGCTGAACGCTCTTCTCACCTTTGCGCTGTTCAGATTGTTTTGCCCGTTCTGCCCCTTTGCCTGAATCCACACCGATCAGCGGCCCCAAATCCGCCAGCCTCAGCTGGCGTGATTCCACATCGCCCTTCAGCATGGGTCGCGGCTTGCCGGTGGTGTAGGCCAGCGTCCCGTGAATATCGCTATCGCCAATGCGACCATTAAAATGGCGGTATTCAAAAAGAGAGGACTTTTCCGGATCGATTTTCGCCACCAGACGCCCGTCCGTTTCAAACGGTGGTGTATCCGGTAACAGCACACCGGTCAAATCGTATAAATCCCCAAGTGAATCCCCAGAGAATTTAAGCCGTAGATCGACACCGCCCATATTCATCGGGTCATTTATCGTGCCGCTAAATACCACGCGCGTGTTGCCCGAGCGAAAGTCTGCCTGTATCGGAAAAGGGGTACCTTCGCCACGTAACGCCAACATCCCGCCAATTTTTCCCGTTCCGGTTAGCGGCTCACCGTTGTAGCGGCCCTGGGCTTTCAGACCAAAAATGTAATCCTCAACGCTGGCGCCCCCTTCTTTGCTGTTGGTGCCTGTCACTTCGCTAAACGGTAACGGCTTGCCTAGTGGATCGACCAGGATCTCAAGCTCCGACTTCGTCACCTTATCATTAACAGCGATACGCCCTTGATCGAACAGAATGTTATCCAGCCTGAAAGACCACGCGGGTGGCGGCGCATTGGGATCGCGTTTTTCATCCCCGGCGAAGTTAAAGGTCCAGTTGTTGTTTTTCTCCGACAACCGAATGAGCCGCGCATCGGGTTTCACCATCTTGACCCACGGGAGCCAGACGGTTTTTGTCAGCAGTGCCAGTGGGGCGAGCGTAGCTTCAACACGCGGGAGATGCACCATGGTAACGTCGGGAATATCTGGCGGGTTGCCGAGGATGATATCTTCAGCATGAACATGCGGCCACGGAACCCAACTGCGCCAGCCGGTTTCCTGCTTCTGGCGTTCCCAGACGACGCCCAGATCACCGCGTATGGCGAATGGACGGTTGAGTTCAGTAGAGACTTTCTGGTTGATGGTCGGTTTGAGCCGGTTCCAGTCAAATGTCGCAATCACAATGATGAGCACGACGATCAGCAACAAGAAAAACCCTACTACGGATGCGGCTATTTTGCTTGTTTTCGTCACGTTTTCCTCCTGACCTCCTCCCTTGCCTGTCCTAAAGATAGTCCAGCAGGGCGAAAAGGAGGCACGCTACATCCGCATCAAAGCGACAGAATCACCTCTTCCAGGGTACTCAGTGGCACCGGACGAGAGAGGAAATAGCCCTGAGCAGCAAAAGCCGGTGAGTTTTGCACATCGCGCCACTCTTCCAGGGTTTCAACACCTTCGACAATCACGCCACGGCAATAGCGGTTCATAAGCTGGAGCAGCAAAGTGAAGAGGTTACGGCCTTCCGGCGTCTGACGCAGCATGACAAACAGATCCCGCGCCACTTTGATGTAGTCGTAACTCACTTCGCTAAGGGCCGAGAAATTGGCCATCCCGGTACCAAAATCATCCAGCCAGAGCGGGCCGAACTCGCACATCGAGGCAAACGACGATCCCTTCGGTAAGCGGATATGCTCAACCAACTCAAAGCGTAACCAGGGCAGGCATTCAATGATTTTCAGGATCTCGGGGTCCTGGCGCATCGCAATGAGCGTCGGGCCATCGACATTGACGGAGGCCAGCAGATCGTGGGCTCTGAAAAAATCACTTTTCAGTTCAAGTTGTTCAAGCTGCTCTTTCACTACCTCAACGCGATGCCGAACAGCAACTTCAGCAAAATAACGGTCTGGCGCAATGCGTTGAGCAGGGTTATCAGGATGGCTCACGACGGTTAGCAGCTCTACGGCCATCAGCCGACCATTGGTCTGGTAAATGGGCTGATAAGTGTAAGCACGCTCGCACTGCAGCCAATAGCGTCGCTCCTGCAAGCATTCGATACTCGCATCTGGCGTAATTAGCTGCTGGGTGACCTGCTTTATCATCTGAGGTGTCCTGTAAATAAGAGTGTGACTGACCGGACTCGTCAAAGGTTATCGGCGCTCAGGCGCAGAACTTTACGTTCAGCAGTACGCAAAATAAAAACAGCGGTAAAAACGACACAGAACACGTTCTGGCTCAAAAAAATAATGGAACGTTGTTTTAATATAGTTGACCACTTAACACCCACAGCGCACACTAACGCTAATTTTTTTCAGAGCAGGTTACGACTATGTCCAGGAAGATTGCCGTGATTGGCGAATGCATGATTGAGCTGTCACAGAAAGGCGCCGACGTTCAGCGCGGATTCGGTGGCGACACGTTGAATACATCCGTTTATATTGCCCGTCAGGTCGATTCTGCGGCCCTTTCCGTACATTACGTCACGGCGCTGGGCACTGACAGTTTCAGCCAGCAAATGCTGGAATCCTGGCAGGGAGAAAACGTCGATACGTCATTAACCCAGCGTATGGAAAACCGTCTGCCGGGTCTCTATTACATTGAGACTGACAGTACTGGCGAGCGCACCTTCTATTACTGGCGTAATGAAGCGGCGGCAAAATTCTGGCTGGAGAGCGAACAATCCGGCGCCATTTGCAAAACGCTGGCGACATTCGACTACCTGTACCTGAGCGGAATCAGCCTGGCGATTTTAAGCCCGGCCAGCCGTGACAAACTGCTGTCGCTGCTGCGCGAGTGTCGCGCCAACGGCGGCAAGGTCATTTTTGACAACAACTACCGCCCGCGTCTGTGGAGCAGCAAAGAAGAAACTCAGCAGGTGTATCAGCAGATGCTGGAGTGCACCAATATTGCGTTCCTGACGCTGGACGATGAAGACGCGCTGTGGGGTGAAAAACCCGTAGAGGACGTAATTGCCCGGACTCACGCAGCTGGCGTACAGGAAGTGGTTGTGAAGCGCGGCGCAGACTCTTGCCTGGTGTCCATCGAGGGTGAAGGACTTATCGATGTACCGGCTGTAAAATTACCGAAAGAAAAAGTGATCGATACCACGGCGGCAGGAGACTCCTTCAGTGCCGGGTATCTGGCAGTGCGTTTAACCGGTGGCGATGCCGCTGAAGCCGCAAAACGTGGCCACCTGACAGCAAGCACCGTTATTCAGCATCGCGGGGCGATTATCCCACGCGATGCCATGCCGCAGTAACGTCGATTATCCGGTCTGCATACCGTAGGCCGGACAAGCAAAGCGCCCCCGGCATCTCCAATGCCGGATAGCGGCGTAACCCCCTTATCCGGCCTACAGGTTACTGTACTGGCGGGATATCCGTCACTTCAGGATGTGATTCATCCGTTTCAGCCGACGTTGCCGCTGCGGTAACCGGCGCCATTATGCTATCCCATGTCGCCTGCAGATCCTTCATGTTGAACTCAGGTTCCCCTTTCGGCTGAAGAAGAATGAGAGCCATATCCTGCGATAGCTGCTGACGCAAATCCTGATTCAGCATCTCAACGGTCAGGCCATTAAGGAAGTTCTGCCGTAAACGCTGATACTGTTCTGGCGCGATATCCACCACCTGGTTTTGCAACGAGCGCAAACGCTGGCTGATCAAAATATCGGTATCGGTGCGGCCGTAGGTGGCAAACAGTTTCTGCAATTCCAGATTTTTTTGCGCTACCAGCGCATTGAACTCTTCTTCCGGCAGGCCCTTGTCCCGCACTTTCGCCAGTTCACGAGCCACCGTGCCCAGGTTCGCATTCAGCTTATCGTTCGGCGATTCAACGTTAATAGCGCACTGTGCACGCAGGAACAGCACCCGACAGTCAAAGCCGAGGCCGATGTCTTTCGCGTTGTTCCTGGATAACGTCTGCTGGATATGCCAGAACAGCGCTTCACGGGCTAAATCGGCACGCCAGTAGCGTAACAACGCGGCGGATTCACGAATAGGTTGCCACGGCGCGTCCCACATGATGGAAAGACGATCCTGGCGTACCGCATCGGTCATAATGCTTACCGCTTCCGCACGCAGTGGAGAGAGCGTAGGCACCGGAGCCGGCGTTTCACGTTTTCCTTTTAACTCGCCAAAGGTTTTATTGATTTGCTCAGCCACGCTACGCGCATCAACGTTACCGACGATAATCAGCGTCATCGCATCCGGGGTATACCATTTCTGGTAGAACGACTGAATTTTTGCTGCATCAATCGGCTTTTTCAGCGGATCGGCAGGATCGTGCCCTAACAGCGTGGAGCCTTTCAGACGATAACGCCACCATCCCTCTTTGGTATCTGACGGCCAGGTTGCCACCATATCTTCGCTGCTCAGTGCATGGTTAACCGTTTCAGGGGTAATGGTCAGCTTGCCGGAAATATTCGCCAGGTAAGAAAGTGACTCTTTCAGTAGATCGTTACGGCTGTTTGGCAGACTGAGGTTGTACAACGTGGAATCATAGGAAACGATAACGGGCGGCATGGGGCGTTTAGGATCGAACCCCTGCTGCCACAATGAACGGGCTTGCGTGGCATCAAGGCCACCGCTTTGCGTCAGCGCGATACGTGGGATCGCATGGCTGAAACCACTCTGTTGCGTACTTTCGGTGAGTGAACCGGTATTAACCAGCAGGCGAACCTCAATACGGTCGCTGGGGCGCTGGGGAGTGGCTAACACTTGCCACTGGAGACCATTTGCCAGCGTGCCCTGTTGCCACGCCGGGTCAGGCTGGAGCGCATCTGCCTGCACATAGCCGGCAGTGGCCATCATCAGCAAGCCGCCCGCTAAAAGTCGAATTTTTGTGCCCTGCATGTGAACCCCTGATCAACTATCCTGGAAATAAAAAGACAGCCCTGAGAAGGACCCTCTGAATATGACGTTAAAAACACTTCGTGTTAGACCGCAAGAACATAAAAATGTCACGGAAGAAGTGAAAAAATCCCGAAACCGTCGAACAGACAGTTTCAGGCACAGGGGGTAATTATGCGCAAACGCCCGCAGTCCTGGAAGGGACTACGGGCATAAGTGGAGAGATTAAGAGGATATTTCGTGCGTTTTGCCATCCGGCGCACGATTATTCAGCACATCATCAAGCTTTTTGTGGTCCAGTTCTTTCACCCACTTAGCCACAACGACCGTTGCCACCCCGTTACCGACCAGGTTAGTCAGCGCACGCGCTTCAGACATAAAGCGGTCAATACCCAGGATGAGCGCCAGACCCGCTACCGGCAGATGCCCTACTGCGGAAATTGTCGCTGCCAGCACGATAAAGCCACTTCCGGTCACGCCCGCTGCGCCTTTCGAGGAGAGCAGCAGCACCACCAACAGGGTTATCTGATGGAAGATATCCATATGACTATTGGTGGCCTGCGCGATAAACACCGCCGCCATAGTCAGATATATCGATGTCCCATCAAGGTTAAACGAGTAGCCCGTGGGTATAACCAACCCGACAACCGACTTCCGGCAGCCCAGTTTTTCCATCTTATCAAGCATACGCGGCAGCGCGGATTCAGAAGAAGACGTACCCAGTACGATCAGCAGTTCTTCACGGATATAGCGGATGAATTTGAAAATGCTGAAGCCGGTTGCGCGAGCAATGGAGCCCAGAACCACGACCACAAACAGGATACAGGTAATGTAGAAGCAGATAATCAACTGACCCAGTTGCACCAGCGTTCCGACGCCATACTTACCGATGGTAAAGGCCATGGCACCGAAAGCACCTATCGGCGCAAGGCGCATGATCATGTTGATAATGCCGAAAATAACCTGCGAGAAACTTTCAATTACGTTGAAAATCATCTGGCCTTTGCTGCCCAGACGGTGCAGAGCAAAACCAAACATCACCGCGAACAACAATACCTGCAGGATGTTGCCGCTGGCGAACGCGCCAATGACGCTACCCGGGATAATATCCATCAGGAAGCCCACGATCCCCTGGTCTTTTGCCTGCTCGGCGTAGATCGCTACCGCTTTGGCATCCAGCGTTGCCGGATCGACGTTCATCCCGGCGCCGGGTTGCACCACGTTGACAATGATAAGACCAATGATCAGCGCAATCGTACTAACCACTTCAAAATAAAGCAGTGCAACCGCACCTGTGCGGCCAACTGCTTTCATACTTTCCATACCTGCAATGCCGGTAACGACAGTACAGAAGATAACAGGTGCGATGACCATCTTAATGAGCTTAACGAACGCGTCGCCAAGCGGTTTCATTTGGGCGCCTAATTCAGGGTAGTAATGGCCAAGGAGGATACCAATGGCAATTGCTGTCAGGACCTGAAAGTAAAGGCTTTTGAAGATAGAGGTTTTCATAGGGTGTCCTTAAAGTAAAAACCACAGGTCTTGTAAGGTTTTGTTTAACCTGCGGCCTTAAAGTAACACCCACACAACATGACAGAAATGCACCTGGATCATAATTGATACAAATTTGTTAAAAATTTTGAACTGGCTCGCACAAGCGCTACCTTTTTTAACTTTTGTAATCAGCTGATTCCTTCGCTAAATAGCGTTCTTCGAAGATATCTGCCGGAACCGGACGGGCAAACAGGAATCCTTGCGCGACGTCCACCCCTGCCTGTGATAACCAGTCGCGTTGCGCTTCGGTTTCAACGCCTTCCGCAATCATTTGCAAATTGAGACTGTGAGCCAGCTGAATAATGGCAGAAATCATACTGCTATCTTCTGGCAGGCCTTCAACAAACATCTTATCGATTTTGAGCACATCAACTGGCAGTGACTTCATATGCTGCAACTGTCGCAGACCCGCATAGCCCATACCAAAGTCATCCAACGCAATGCGTACCCCCGCATTGCGCAGTGGGCGCAGGATAGCGACAGCGGCGTTTGGATCATCTATATGCCGGCTTTCGGTAACTTCCAGAATCAAGGTACCGGGCTTAATGCGATATCGGTTTAACAACTCCAGCAGATCCGACACCATACTGGGGTGCATGAGCTGTAGCGCAGACAGATTCACCGACAGCGGTAACATCAGACCACGTTCCTGCCAGGCCGCAAGCTGGCGACAAGACTCCTCCAGCACCCAATATCCAACCGTCACCATCAGACCGCAGGATTCAATCCTGTCGATTAACCCTTCCGGTAATTCCCAGCTTCCGTCTGCCTGCTGCATCCGCAATAAAGCTTCAGCACTCAACATCTTGCCGCTGGCGATCTCTACCTGCGGCTGCATCCACAGCGCAAATTGCTGGTGATCAAGCGCGGTCAGAATGTCGTTCTCTTCGGTCAAACGCTGCTGTGCTTCTTCCATTTGCTGCGGATCAAAGAATTGGATCTGATTTTTACCCTTGCGACGCGAGGTTAGCACTGCCGATAGCGCGCGACTGTATAGCTGTTCCGCCGTCAAATCGCCGTAGTACATCGCCACCCCAATGTTGCAGCTCGGGCGAAGCTGAATACCCTGAATGGGCAACCGTTCATTCATGATAGTAAGTACTTGCTGACCTAATGTGATTGCATGCCAGGGTTCCTTCACACCGTGCGCGATAATCGCGAAGTCATAGCCGCTCACCTGAGTAAGCACCATTCTGGGCGCCAGCACCGATCTCAGTTTCTCAACCAGCGTCAACAGCAGGATTTCCCGCTGGGTCTCGGTCAATACACCGGCGGTATCACGCAGGGTTTCGCAGGTGACAATCATCAACGCAGTTGTTTGCGGGCCAGTAACAATCTGCTCAAGTAGCCCCATTAAGAACGTCTTATTTGGCAGTTCAGAGACCGGAAAGCGCATCGAATTGTCGTTCTGCTCTTCACTGTGGCGCAGGACCAGTTGCTGATTCAGGTTGTAGCTACGCACCAGCATCCCAATCTCATCATCCTGATGCATAGGCGGTAATGCCAGTTGATAGCCGATCAGCTCCTGCTGCGGAATATCGTTCAGTTCGCGAGCAATTTTGCGTAACGGGTGCACAATCAGGCGGTTAATACACCAGGAGATGGCTACCGACAGGATTAACGACAAAAGTAAGTAAATGGTCACTAACGTTGAAAGCGTGCTCGTCACGAATTTGTACATGCGGTATGAATCCGCCTGTAACACCAGATACGCCAGCGGCTGTGGGTTGGCAGAGCGCTCAAGAGAATAGACCGGGAGCGAAATCTGCACCGGCAGTTCAAACAGTCGGGTCACCGTAACCGGAACGGGGCGTTCAGGGATAAAGCTCATCCGCAATGCCTGAAACTGGTTGGGCAGTACCACATCCGCGCGACTGACCACACCAGCGGGCTGGATACGGCTTAAAATCATTTCTGCTTCGGGGATATCCCCCTTCAGGATGGCAGCCGACAGAGGTTCACGGACGGAGCGAGCGATGCTTTCCAGTTGCGTAGCCGTGTTATAGCGGTTCTGCTGGACCAAATGGAACAACAAAACGGTGCAAAAAATAAAAACAAACACCATGACAACGGCCGCAACCATCGCCATCTGCTTAATTGTTAACGAGCGACTGACACGCAAACTGACTCTCCACGGATAGACGAAACTGCCGTCAGAGTATACCCGATCGTAGCGGTATTAAGAGAGGCGGTATCTGAAAACTTCCCAGCGTGCATTATCGCGACAGGATAGGCACCTGGCGACGAGATTTATCTGCATTTAAGCCGAAAAAGGCCGCAAGGTTAACCCCTGCGGCCTGGTTCGGGCGCATGTTGCCATTACGGCAGGCAGACACCCATAGAGCACATTACTTCCGGTTATGTAGCCAGTTCACAATCAGGCTGGCGATAATGCCAGCGATGATCGGCGCTGCCAGATCGTGCCAGAAGGCTGTGCCCAGTTGCATGAGCGTCATATAGCCGCCTGTGTTGCAATGGCAACTGTTCGCGGCTATTCTTGAGTTGTTGAGGTTCAAGTTAGCCCCCGTTTTGTTGCCAGGTTTATACCGAACAACGTGCGGGGGTTTTCTCTTTCCAGCAACCTATGCCGCCGGGGATCAAGCCCCCGCAACATTGCGCCTCACCGGGTAAACCCGGCTTGCTGCTGATTCTACGGTAACACTTCCGTCTCATCACCCCGGAGTGATCCAGTCTGCGTAAAGCCTCGCAATTACGGCTTAATAAATCCGCCAAGCCCTGGAAAGTTTCTTGCCAACTGGCAACTTTCCTGACGGCTACCCGCACGATAAAACCACTAACGTATTGATATCTATTAGTTTATTTTCTGGCACAGCGATTGCTATATGACTGTGAGCTGTTCTGTTCCGAATCAAAGGAGATATCATGTCTGACTGTCGTACTTACGGATTCAACACCCAGATCGTTCACGCGGGGCAACAACCCGACCCTTCAACTGGCGCGCTCAGTACGCCTATTTTCCAGACTTCAACGTTTGTTTTTGACAGCGCCGAACAAGGTGCCGCCCGCTTTGCGCTCGAAGAGTCCGGGTACATTTATACCCGTTTGGGCAACCCTACCACCGATGCGCTGGAGAAAAAGCTGGCGGTGCTGGAAAGAGGTGAAGCCGGGCTGGCTACCGCGTCCGGTATTTCTGCGATCACCACAACGCTGCTGACGCTGTGCCAGCAGGGCGACCATATCGTTTCCGCCAGCGCGATTTATGGTTGTACTCACGCATTTCTGTCGCACAGCATGCCGAAGTTCGGCATTAACGTGAGTTTTGTCGACGCCGCGAAACCGGAAGAAATCCGCGCCGCCATGCGCCCGGAAACCAAAGTTGTGTATATCGAAACGCCCGCTAACCCGACGCTGTCGCTGGTCGACATTGAAACGGTAGCCGGTATCGCCCATCAGCAAGGCGCATTGCTGGTGGTGGATAACACCTTTATGTCGCCGTACTGTCAGCAGCCTCTGCAATTGGGCGCAGACATCGTGGTGCATAGCGTCACTAAATATATCAACGGTCACGGAGACGTGATTGGCGGCATCATTGTCGGGAAACAGGAATTTATCGACCAGGCGCGGTTTGTCGGTTTGAAGGATATTACCGGTGGCTGTATGAGCCCTTTCAACGCCTGGCTGACGCTGCGCGGCGTTAAAACATTGGGCATTCGTATGGAACGTCACTGTGAAAACGCGCTAAAAATCGCCCGCTTCCTCGAAGGGCATCCGTCCATTACCCGCGTTTATTACCCTGGCCTGGCTTCGCACCCACAGTATGAACTGGGCCAACGGCAGATGAGCCTGCCAGGGGGAATTATCAGCTTCGAAATCGCCGGCGGCCTCGAGGCTGGCAGACGGATGATCAATTCTGTAGAATTGTGCCTCCTCGCGGTCAGTCTCGGTGATACCGAAACCCTCATTCAGCACCCAGCGTCTATGACACATTCGCCCGTTGCGCCAGAGGAACGGCTTAAAGCAGGTATTACCGACGGGCTTATCCGTCTTTCTGTGGGTCTTGAAGATCCAGAAGATATTATTAACGACCTTGAACACGCCATCAGAAAGGCAACATTCTGACCATTACGGCCTGAACCGACGACGCTCGGTTCAGGTCGTTGAGCATCAAGGCACAACAGTCTGGCTATACGCGCGCTCCTTTTTTGGGGAGAACGGGTATTTTGGGCAGGGGGTTCTATGCAGGACAACACAATACAATTAAGCAACAATACAGCAACCGCCGTACCATTCTCAAAGAAAATACCGTTTACAAAATACGATTTTGGCTGGGTATTACTCTGCATCGGCATGGCAATTGGTGCGGGTACAGTTCTGATGCCGGTACAAATTGGCTTAACCGGCATTTGGGTTTTTATTGTCGCCTTTATTATCGCTTACCCGGCAACGTACATTGTGCAGGACATTTATTTAAAAACATTATCCGAAAGTGAAACCTGCAATGACTACACCGATATTATAAGTCATTACCTTGGGAAAAACTGGGGTGTATTCCTCGGTGTGATTTACTTTTTGATGATTATTCATGGAATATTCATCTATTCATTATCGGTGGTTTTTGACAGCGCCTCGTATATCAAAACTTTTGGGCTAACCGATACCGACCTTTCGCAGTCAATCATCTACAAAGTGGCCATTTTTGCCGTACTGGTAGCCATTGCTTCCGGGGGAGAAAAGCTACTGTTCAAAATCTCCGGTCCGATGGTGGTGGTAAAAGTCGGCATTATCATCATCTTCGGCTTTGCGATGGTTCCGCACTGGAACTTCAGCAATATCAGCGCCTTTCCTGAAGCATCGGTGTTCTTTCGCGATGTGCTGCTGACTATCCCATTCTGCTTCTTCTCGGCGGTGTTTATTCAGGTGCTGAACCCCATGAACATTGCCTACCGCAAACGGGTGGCGGACCGGGTACTGGCCACACGTATGGCTATACGCACGCATCGGATCAGTTACATTACGCTGATTGCGGTCATCCTGTTTTTCTCCTTCTCTTTTACCTTTTCGATTAGCCATGAAGAGGCCGTGTCGGCCTTCGAACAGAATATTTCTGCACTGGCTCTGGCGGCGCAGGTTATTCCTGGTCAGATTATTCACATCACCTCAACGGTGTTAAATATCTTCGCTGTATTAACCGCATTCTTTGGTATTTATTTGGGATTCCACGAGGCGATTAAAGGAATTATTCTTAACGTTCTGAGCCGCGTTATTGACGTGGAGAAAATTAATCCTCTGGTGCTTACGCTGGGTATTTGCACATTTATCGTTATTACGCTGGTTATTTGGGTATCGTTTCGCGTATCGGTACTGGTGTTCTTCCAGTTAGGCAGCCCGCTGTACGGGATTGTGTCGTGTATTATTCCGTTTTTCCTGATCTATAAAGTCACACAGCTGGAAAAACTGCGCGGGCTGAAAACCTGGCTAATCCTGCTGTACGGGATCCTGCTATGCCTGTCGCCATTACTGAAGCTGATTGAATAACCCGCGTAAACTGCGCCGTCAACACCTGGCGGCGCTTAGCTCACACTCTCCAGTTGATAGCTGCGAATTTTATTCAGTACCGTGGTATGTGACACCCCCAGCGCTTTGGCGATATGCCGTGACGACACATTCTCCTCCACCATCTGTTCAATTAACTGACGCTCGGCGCACTGGACCTGCTCTTTAAAAGGACGTTCTGTCGGGCCTTGCTTAACGGCGGGAAAATTCACTATTCCTAATTCTTCCCGCGTTATGACATCGGACTCCGCCATTAGCATCAGGCGAATAATGGTATTTTCCAGTTCGCGCACATTTCCCGGCCAACTGTGATGATGCAGGGCATCAAAGCAAGCTTTATCCAGAATGATCCGCCGCTGGAACTCCTTCGCGTATTTCTGCACAAAGTGGCGAATCAACAGACTGATATCCTGCGGGCGCTCCCGCAAGGGTGGAATAGTCAGGGAAAGTACATTGATGCGGTAATAGAGATCGGCGCGCAGCAGGCGTTGCTCCACCATCTCTTCCAGATTGGCGTTGGTTGCCACAATAATGCGTACATTAACCGGAATAATTTGCGCCCCGCCAACGCGACGGATCCCGCCATCCTGCAGGACGCGCAATAATTTAGCCTGTAAGCCCAGCGACATTTCACCAAATTCATCGAGAAAAAGGGTGCCTTTCTCGGCCATTTCAAACAACCCTTTTTTACCTTTACAGTCTGCGCCGCTAAAAGCCCCTTTCTCATAGCCAAAGAATTCACTCTCCATCAACGACTCAGGTAGCGCAGAGCAGTTAACCGGAATAAACGGATAAAAACGCCGCTGACCGGAATTATGGATAGCCCGGGCCAGCAATTCTTTGCCAGTGCCCGTATCACCACGGATCAGAACGGTATATTTGCTGTCAGCAATTTTTATCGCCTTTTCGATAAGCGAGTGCATGCTCTGGCTGCTGCAAATAATGTCAGAGAAATAGCGCGGGCGTTCCGGCTCAGACATCGACAACTCGCTTATCTCTTCACATAGGTAAGCGACGTTAATAATATCGGCACGTCGGCTTAAACAGGATTGCACGCAGGAAATATCCTGTAACTGGCGACACCAGGATTTAATCAGGATCCGTCCAGGTGTGACTTTCATGGAGATGATATTGATATCACAACAGGAAAATTCCTTCAGGACATCCTCAACCATCGACAGACGATCAATTGTTTTAATATCCCAGCGTATCGTGACCACATTTGCTCCTGGTAGTTAGCAACTGCGAAGTAGATATTTCTGTGCCGTCCAAAAATCTGACTATATTCTAGACACTATGGAATAATGTTCTGCCAATGGACTCACATTGTGGGAGTAAAAACGAATTATAAAAAAACCGGAGCACAAGGCTCCGGTTATCGGGTCATAACCCACGTTTATTGCTGTGGGTTTTCGTCCTGGTCAACGGCGAAACAGGCTACCAGTTGACCACCATAGTCTTTTAACTGTGGCTGAAGCTGAGTACACGGACCAAAGCGACGACGGCAACGGGCGTTGAACGCACAGCCCGGTGGCGGATTCAGCGGGCTTGGCAGCTCACCAGTCAGCTTGATACGCTCGCGGCGATCGTCCGGGTTCAGGCGCGGCGTTGCGGAAAGCAGCGCCTGAGTGTACGGATGACGTGGATTATTGAAGATCTGATCCTTGGTTCCTTTTTCCACGCAGCGGCCCAAATACATCACCATCACTTCATCAGCAATGTGCTCTACCACCGACAGGTCGTGCGAGATAAAGACGTAGGACAGCCCCAGTTCCTGCTGCAAGTCCATCATCAGGTTCAGCACCTGCGCACGTACGGAAACGTCCAGCGCCGAGACCGGTTCGTCGGCAATCACCACATCCGGGTCAAGCATTAAACCGCGGGCAATGGCGATACGCTGACGCTGACCGCCGGAGAACATATGCGGATAGCGGTCGTAGTGCTCGGTTTTCAGTCCCACTTTCGCCATCATCGCCAGCGCTTTTTCACGACGCTCCTCTTTGCTGAGCGTCGTGTTGATCAGCAACGGCTCTTCCAGAATCTGCCCAACTTTCTTACGTGGGTTCAGGGAACCGTAGGGGTTCTGGAATACTATCTGGATTTTCTGCCGACGCAGCTTCTGCGCATGCGGGTCGTGCTTGAGTAAATCCTGTCCCTGGTAATACAGCTCACCGCCGGTCGGGATTTCAATCATCGTCAGCAGACGGCCAAGGGTGGATTTTCCACAGCCCGACTCACCGACCACCGCCAGCGTTTTACCGCGCTCCAGAGTAAAGGAAACACCATCCAGCGCTTTCACCAGGCGTTCCGGGGCGAACATGCCCTTTTTCACCGGGTAGTGTTTTTTCAGGTCAATGGCCTGCAACAGCGGCTGTTGCGCGGCGGCCTTTTGCGTACTCATAGCCCAGGCCTCCCGGCATCATCAAGTGGGTAGTGGCATTTCGACTGACGACCGCCTTCCAGCAGGTTCAGTTCAGGTTCTTCAGCGCGGCATTTGTCAGTCGCATAGGGGCAGCGCGGGTTCAACAGACAACCGTTCGGGCGGTCATATTTCCCTGGCACCACGCCCGGCAACGAGGCCAGACGCGCTTTATCCTGTGCAAACTCCGGCAACGCACGTAGCAATGCCTGGGTATACGGATGACGCGGCGCGCGGAAGATATCCTGCGCGGCCCCGGTTTCCACGACCTGCCCGGCGTACATCACGATGATTTTGTGCGCCGCTTCCGCCACCAGCGCCAGATCGTGGGTAATCAAGACCAGCGCCATGTTCTCTTTTTGCTGCAATTCCAGCAGTAGCTCGATGATCTGCGCCTGAATGGTCACATCCAGCGCCGTTGTCGGTTCATCGGCAATCAGCAGCTTCGGACGACAGGCAATCGCCATCGCGATCATCACGCGCTGACTCATCCCACCGGACAACTGGTGCGGATAGACATCCAGGCGCGAGGCCGGATCGGGGATCCCCACCAGCGTCAGCAGGTCAATTGCCCGCTGAATACGCGTTTTTTTGTTGCCGCCCTGGTGCACCTTGATGGCTTCCATAATCTGGTAGCCGACGGTGTAGCAGGGGTTAAGACTGGTCATCGGGTCCTGGAAGATCATTGCCACTTCCGCACCCACCAGTTGGCGACGCTCTTTCTCAGAGATGCGCTTCAGGTCGCGACCATTAAACTCCAGATTTTCGGCCATAACGCGGCCAGGGTAGTCAATCAGCCCCATAATCGCCAGCGAGCTGACGGACTTACCAGAACCAGACTCCCCAACAATGCCAACCACTTCACCCTGATTCACACTGTAGCTAATGCGGTCTACGGCGCGGAATTCGGAACCTACGTCGCCGAAATGCACCGATAATTTATCTACATTTAATAACGCCATCTCGAACCTCTTACTGCTTCAGTTTGGGATCGAGCGCGTCACGCAGACCGTCACCCATCAGGTTAAATGCCAGCACCGTCAGCAGGATCGCCAGACCCGGGAAGGTCACGACCCACCAGGCGCTTTGAGCGAACTGCAGCACGTCAGAGAGCATGGTGCCCCACTCTGGCGTCGGCGGCTGTGCGCCCATCCCCAGAAAGCCGAGGGCAGCCATATCGAGAATGGCGTTAGAGAAGCCAAGCGACGCCTGAACAATCAGCGGCGCAAGACAGTTAGGCAGAATATTGACGAACATCTGGCGCATCGCACCGGCTCCGGCCACGCGGGATGCGGTGACATAGTCGCGGTTCACCTCCACCAGTACGGCGGCACGCGTCAGACGCACATAGTGCGGCAATGCCACGAACGTCAGCGCCAGCGCGGCGTTGCCAATCGAGGGACCAAATACCGCCACCAGCACCAGCGCCAGTAACAGGCTCGGCAGCGCCAGCATGATATCAACCACGCGCATGATGACGTTATCGACAATCCCGCCAAAGTAACCGGCGATAAGCCCGAGAACCACGCCCATCAGCAGGGAAAGCACCACCACCAGACAGCCAACCAACAGCGACAGACGCGCCCCGTACATCAGGCGGGACAGCACATCGCGGCCCACATCATCAGTACCAAGCAGGTGCGCCATGGAACCGCCTTCCTGCCATGCCGGCGGAGCCAGCAGCGTATCGCGGAACTGGTCTGCCGGGTTGTACGGCGCGAGAACGTTGGCAAAGACCGCAATCAGGATCATCACCACCACGTACACCAGCCCAACGACCGCGCCTTTGTTGCGTTTAAAATAGTGCCAGAACTCCTGCAGCGGGGTCATGGGCACCGGTGCAGCAATAACTTTATTTTCAGTAACCTGTGACATGATGGCCCCTTACTTCTTATGCCGAATACGCGGGTTCACCACGCCGTACAGCAGGTCTACCAGCAGGTTGACGAGGATAATCATCGTCGCGACCAGCAGTACCCCACCCTGCACTACCGGATAATCACGGCGTTGCAGCGCATCTATCAGCCAGCGTCCCAGACCCGGCCACGAGAAGATAGTCTCGGTCAGGATCGCCCCTGCCAGCAGCGTGCCGACCTGCAGGCCGATAACGGTGACAACCGGCAGCATCGCGTTACGCAGAGCATGAATGATGATGACGCGCATGCGGGTCAAACCTTTAGCGCGCGCGGTGCGGATGTAATCCTCACCCAACACTTCCAGCATCGATGAACGGGTCATACGCACAATGACCGCCAGAGGTATAGTGCCCAGCACCATTGCCGGCAGAACCATATGCGCCAGCGCATCGATAAAATTGCCCTCTTCACCCCAGATGGCGGTGTCGATCAACATAAAACCGGTCAGCGGATTGGAATCATCAAGGAACACCATGTCGCTCACCCGACCGGAAACCGGCGTCAGGTTCCACTGTACGGACACCAGCATGATCAGCATCATGCCCCACCAGAAGATCGGCATGGAGTAACCGGTCAGCGCCAGGCCAACGGCGGTATGATCGAAAATGGAGCCGCGCTTAACGGCAGCAAGAACACCCACCGGGATACCTATTGCGACGGCGAAAATCATCGCGCAGACGCCGAGTTCCAGCGTCGCTTTGAAGCGAGGCACGAACTCTTCCCACACCGGTAAGCGGCTTTTCAGCGAGATACCTAAATCACCATGCATAACCCCCCAGATATAGTGGAGGTACTGCTGCCACATCGGCTTATCCAGACCGAGTTCAGCCAACAGTTGAGCATGACGCTCAGGGGAGATCCCACGTTCACCCGCCATGATCATAACCGGATCGCCGGGGATCATATGGACGAAGGCAAAGGTGAGAAGAGTGATACCGATAAACGTGGGGATGACGAGTCCCAAACGTCGGAGAATGAACTGCAACATAACCCGGATTCTCTCTAATGACGCACGGCCTGGAACCGTGAGTCTGTATTGCTCACAAATCTTATCCCACGCAAACTGCATCGTGGGTAAAGCATTACGCCGGAGGGCGCTGCGCTTATCCGGCCTACACAATACCGGGGCGCAGCGCTTCCTTGATTGCTTTTAATTATTCGACAGAGACGTTTTCGAAGTGGTGTTTGCCTAATGGATCAACCACATAGCCTTTTACTTCTTTACGCACTGGTTCATACACGGTGGAGTGAGCAACAATCAGAGCCGGGGCCTGATCGTGCATAACAACCTGAGCTTGCTTGTACAGTTCAATACGTTTGTTGTGATCGTCGGTCGCACGCGCCGGTTGGATCAGGTCTTCAAACGGTTTGTAGCACCAGCGAGAGTAGTTAGAACCGTCTTTCGCTGCCGCACAGCTGAACAGGGTGGCGAAGAAGTTGTCCGGATCCCCGTTATCACCGGTCCAGCCCATCATCACCGCCTGATGTTCACCCGCTTTGGCGCGTTTCAGATACTCGCCCCACTCGTAGGTCACAATCTTGGCCTGAACGCCAATTTTCGCCCAGTCAGCCTGAACCATTTCCGCCATACGACGGGCGTTCGGGTTATATGGACGCTGTACCGGCATAGCCCACAGCTCAACGGTAAAGCCTTTGTCCTGACCGGCTTCCTTCAGCAGTGCTTTGGCTTTCTCAGGATCGTAGGTGTAATCTTTAATGTCGTCGTTATAGCCCCACATGGTCGGTGGGATCAGGTTTTTCGCGGCAACGCCAGCACCCTGATAAACCGCTTTAATGATCGCGTCTTTGTTGACCGCGTAGGTCAGCGCCTGACGGACTTTCACGTCATCAAACGGTTTCTTCTCGGTGTTGAAAGAGAGGTAGCCAACGTTCAGACCGGCCTGCTCCATCAGATTGATGTTTTTATCCTGCTTCATGCGCGCGATGTCTGCCGGGTTCGGGTACGGCATCACCTGGCACTCGTTCTTCTGCAACTTGGCATAACGCACGGAAGCGTCAGGCGTAATGGAGAAGACCAGACGGTCGATCTGCGGCTTAGTGCCCCAGTAACCTTCGAATGCTTTATACAGAATACGGGAGTCTTTCTGGTACTGCTGCAGCTGGAACGGACCGGTACCGATTGGGTTCAGATCCACTTTCTCCGGGGAACCGGCTTTCAGCATGTTGTCCGCATATTCTTTGGAAAGAATAGAAGCGAAGTCCATCGCCAGGTCAGCCAGGAACGGTGCTTCCGGGCGAGTCAGCACGAACTGAACGGTTTTATCATCCACCTTTTTCACTTCGGAGATCAGATCCGGCAGGCCCATCCCTTCGAAGTATTCATAGCTGCCGCCAGAAACTTTGTGGTACGGGTTCTGGGCATTTTTCTGACGATCGAAAGAGAACACCACGTCATCGGCGTTGAAATCGCGCGTCGGTTTGAAATCTTTGTTGTCCTGCCACTTCACGCCAGGGCGAAGGTGGAAGGTATAGGTTTTACCGTCTTCGCTGATTTCCCACTTCTCAGCAAGTCCCGGGATCACTTCAGTTGTGCCGGTTTTGAACTCGACCAGGCGGTTATAGATCGGCACGGAGCTGGCATCATAGGTGGTACCAGAGGTGAAAAGCTGCGGGTTAAAGCCTTCAGGAGATCCTTCTGAACAATAAACCAGAGTTTTAGCCTGTACGCTTGCTGCGACGGTCATAGCCACCAGGCTCAGACCAAGCTTCAGCATCCCTGACTTCTTCAAGGAAATACTCATTCTTCTGCTCCAAATGTGATGTTTGTTGTTTTACCCTTTGCAGTGGGTTTGCACCGCCTGGCCTTTTTTGTTTTTTACCCGGCCGGGTCGGCGTTAAGAGGATGGGGATTCCGTTCACATAAGCGACTGAGTTGCAGCGCGGATTCTCCATGAAATGCCCCTCATGCCCTACAATCTGTCAACAGAATGTGAAAACGTCAATACAGGTAACCGCGATTTACACCAACGGTGAGAATTGGCAAACAAAGATTAAAAAAAGTGCAGGCGGGTATTTTCAGCAGGGAAATTTGTGCTACGCGCACTATGCCAGAATAAATATCTTCATATTCAGAAACATTTGGTGATTAACATTTATGCAAATTATGAAAATTTTCTCAACACATGCTGCATATCTGAGCGATTAATACCATGAACGTTAAAACGCACAGCGGAAAATGCTGGGTTCAGCCATAAGTAACGCAAAAAAAGATTCAAGCAAATATAAAAAAAGGCAATGGAATATGTCACAGAATCGTTAACAGTCAGTGGGAAGTGGTGCACAATTTTTGCAGATAAAATGAAGGTCAAAGGTGGGGTTGGAATAACACCATACACGCCGGGATGAAACTGAGCCTGTAGGCCGGATAAGGCGTCTGCGCCGCCATCCGGCAATGCCAAAATGCTGCAATGTTTTGCCTGATGGCGCTGCGCTTATCAGGCCTACAAAGCAAAAAAACCCTGCTCGCTGAGCAGGGTTTTGAATTTGGTCGGTGATAGAGGATTACTCGCCACTGCGTGGCTCGCCCTACGGGCCGTTGCTGACGCAACGTTCTCTCGCTCCGCTCGAGTCGAACCTCTTGCCCCCGGAGGTTCTCATCCTCGTGGATTCCGGAAAGCAAAAAGCCCGCTCAAAGAGCGGGCTTTTCTAATTTGGTCGGTGATAGAGGATTACTCGCCACTGCGTGGCTCGCCCTGCGGGCCGTTGCTGACGCAACGTTCTCTCGCTACGCTCGAGTCGAACCTCTTACCCCCGGAGGTTCTCATCCTCGTGGATTCCGGAAAGCAAAAAGCCCGCTCAAAGAGCGGGCTTTTCTAATTTGGTCGGTGATAGAGGATTCGAACCTCCGACCCCTTCGTCCCGAACGAAGTGCGCTACCAGGCTGCGCCAATCACCGAATGCGGGGCGCATCTTACTGCTCAGCTGCGCGCCCGTCAATCCCTTAGTATCAAAATGCCATTCGATCGGCGAGAAAGTCAGCAGCCCATTACTGGGTTACAATCTTCTTGTCGTCCGGGACATGACACCAGTTGTTATTCTCATTTATACCGCCGTTTGGCGAGGTATATCCAAGGCAACCGAGAATGGTGTCGTACAGTTCAACATGGCGACGCGGAATCTTCATATCAGCCTCCTGCTTAAGGTGGGCGAAGGCTTTCGCATGATCGGGGTCTTCCAGATACTTATCAGACATCCACACCATCATAGGAACGCGGAACTGCTCTGGCGGTGCCATTTTACGTGGCGTACCGTGCAGATGCTCACGCTCGTTGATCGACTCACCGTGATCGGCAGCATAGAACACAATCGCTTTCTTATCGCGCAGCTGGTCAAACACTTTGGTGATAAAGTGGTCAACATAGGTTACCGAGTTATCAAATGAGTTAATCATCTGCGCTTTCGAACAACCGCTATCAACATTGACACACTCCGGCTTCCACTGGGCGTACTCACGGGTATAGCGCTGCGTGTAGTTAAAGTGCGAGCCTTTGGTATGCAGGATAATCAGGTGTTTACCATTATCGTCCGGTTTGATTGATTGCTGCATCTCAGAGATCAGCAGCATATCGTCAACCGTTTTGCCACGGTTACGCGGCTCAGCGCCAATCTGCTCACGATATGCGATGTTCTCCGCCATCGTGTTGCTGTAAAACCACATCTCACTTTGCATCGCGTAGAGATCGGTATTAAAACCTAGCTGGCTGAGTACGGAAAAGACGTTTTGTTCTTTCAGCGTACGCTGCGGGTTATCGCTCGCCCCACCTTCACGAACAAACATACAGCGTAGCGAAAGTTTGGTTGCCGTATCACACGAATATCCGCGGAACGCGGCCAGGTTTTTTTCCTGAGCCAGCCTTGGCGTAGTATTTCTCTCGTAGCCAAAAATGCCCATATGATCCCAGCGGGTCGTTTCGCCGATAATAAACACGACGTAGGTATCATCAATATTCTTGGGGGCGACGTAGGTAAATTTCTTCGCCGGATTCATCAACGAATTGTTATCTGAAGATTCATCCACCTGCGCCCAGGCATACAGACCCAGCGCGGACAGCCAGTTTGAAGGCAAATATGAATTTGCCACTACGCCACCGTAGCTGGGCAAATCAATACCCGTTTCCCGTTCAACTGATTTCTGCTGTATTCCAAGTAAACGAATCGGCGCCCACACCATCAAGCCAGCCAACAGAACAACGGCCACACTACGCCATCTCATACCTGGCGTACGTATTTGTTTTAGCAGGGTATAGCGGCAACGGTTACTCCAGATAAGCAGCAGCGGCAAAATGCTGACCGACACCAGCCACACGATAAAATGCCAGCCCACGACTTCCTTTGATAAATCAATATCGGTTGTCATGACCGAGGCAATAATGCCGTAGCCAATGACCACATTCAGGAAGGTCATGTAATAGCTGGCACCAGCGGAACACAGCACCACCAAGGTAGCCAGTACGCGCCAGGCCCGCCGACCAAACAGAGACAGAAGACGAAGTAAAAAGAAGGTAACCAGCACGGTGCCGGCCAATTCAACAACCGCAGAGATTCCTTTCAACGCGGTAAATTCCTGCACATAGCTGCCGAAGCGGCGATAAAAAACTGCGCAGTTCATAAACAGACCGATATAGATCGCAAGCAAGAAGCTAAGCTTTTGCTGCGTCATCGATTTAATGTATCTCATGCAAAAAAACCCTGGGAATCGGGATAAAAACACCCTGTGAAGTGGTCAATCGACCAAACAGGGGAAAATGCGACAACAGCAGAGATGAAATGTCTACGGGCGCGGCTAAGTAGACCACAGGAGGGGAGAAAAGTGCTTATGGTGAATGCAAACGGCGCATATATTTTTGTAAATATATGCGCCGGGTATTAATCAGACCGCTAATAGATTCAGGCGTGAGCCTCAGTAAATACGCTACGTTGCGGCTGGCGAATGGTGGTAGAAAGCGCCAGCGAGATGATTAACAGCGCAAAGATAACGCAGAAGGTGACATAGAACCCACCAAACAGTGAAGCGATAATCGAACCACAAATACTGCCGATACCAAAGCCAAGATAGATAACACCGTAGTTTTTCGCCAGGTTATTCAGGCCGAAGAACTCACTCACCAGTGACGGGAAGACCGTAATGGTGCCACCGAAGTTGAAGGCAACACAGGCAATGGCTGCGAAGAATGTCACTTCATTCAGCGGGGCAAAAAGCAGCGCCGCCATGCCCACCAGCGAAACAACCTGACCAATGGTGATAACGCGAATACGGGAAATTTTGTCGGACAGAATACCCAGAACCAGACGACCTGACAGGTTCGCGATAGAAATAACGGTTACCGCATTCGCCGCTGTTGCCACATCCATTTTTGCCAGGCTTTGGGCGATATCTTTCGCGACACCAATCACGTAAAGCCCGCTCATGCACGCCGTCAGGAACATCACTGCCAGCATCCAGTACTGTGGTTTACGCATGGATTGTGCCAGCGTGTAGTCATTCTCTACCACGCCATTTACGGCTTTAACTTCCTGGTTTGGCGCATCTTTCATCAGCGTGGAGCCAAAGACAATCATCACCAGTACGATCGCGCCCCAAATCATAAAGGTCTTTTCCAGACCCACAGCGCTCAGCAGTTGGCTGTCGATAAATTTAAAACCAAGGCTACCCAGGCCGTAAGAACCGATCGCAAAGGCGGAAATCAGCCCTTTACGCTCAGGGAACCATTTTACACAGTTGGACAGGGTTAACAGGTAGCCTGCGCCATCCGCCAGACCAACCAGTACACCGGCACTCAGCCACAGCATAATCAGGCTGTCAGAATGCGCGGTTAAGAAGAAGCCCACACCCAGTAAGATACCCGATGCCATGGTGACGCGTTTCACACCGAAACGTTCCTGAAGCTTCCCGGCGACGGAAGAAGAGATCGCCAGACCCAGACTCAGCAAACCAAAGGAAAATGCAACCTGACTCACCGGCGCATCAAGCTTAGAAGAGAGCGCACCGTTAAACAGGCTCCAGGTATAAACAGAACCTAATGCAAATTGGGTAATGATGGTGCCGATCAGTGTCAGCCACCGGGTACGCTGATAATCAGAAGTTTTCATGGCAGTCTTCCTGCATAAACAAAATGGGAAATTCTCTGCCGACAACCATACCGAAGTGCTTTTATGACCAGGAGAAAACGGCATGAAATGCCATCAGGACGGAATGAAATGCCTGGATTGCGGAATGAATGACGAGACAAAAAGTCGGGTTACTGAATTTTATTGCCGGAGTTAGTGCACGCTATCGCTGGAATGCGTGTGATTATTGATCCCGATATGTAACGTAGATGTTTTATCCCGGCTTTCTTTCGTTAAAATTTAGCGCTCACTCCCATGGTGTACAGATAATCGCTGTTATTCGTACTATTTTCTGCCTGAGAAAGTGCCGCATAGGCAGCCATATGCTGATTCAGCAGCATATCTGCACCGACAGTGACATCGACCCAGTTACCATCCTGACTCGCCGCCGCCATACGATTGAGACCCGATTGCGCCTTCCAGATATTCTCGCCAAACTGCTGGTTATAGCTGATTTGCGCCCATGACCGTACATCGCCAAACTGCGAGTCGACCCGCCAGCCCAGGGTACTGACGCTGGCATGCCACATCGGATCGGTCAGCGTTAGCGAAGTCACACTGTCGCCAAATTCGTTGTAGGTAGAGGTGGCTGAACCATCATAATGCAGGGCTGCGACGGGTCCCGTCGTCACCTTACGGGAAAGGGGAAAATTCCAGCCCACGCTCATACCGCTGGTCGCATCCAGAGCCGTTTGGTCCGCCAGATTCACCACCGGCCCCGCCACGTTCTGGGTGGAGCGAATGCGCTCTTCCAGAATGTCGTTATAACGTGGTTGGTGATCGCTGTCCCATGTATAGCGTTCCGACGTATGACCGGACAGCGCATCAACGATATATTCTTGTTGCCAGCCATATGCCGTATTGGCAAACAGCGCACAGACGATGACGTTCGCCAGAGTTAACCTCTGACGACCACTACTGTTTCTTATAATCATCAACGCGACTCCAGAAAAGAGCCGAATACGGCGATATTATTGTCATTGTTTAAAGGATATCGGGCACATGAGGCCCTGTATTAAATATTGTCTTTTTAGCGGGCGCGTCAAGGCGGGCCGAATGAAATTTTTACGCCAGTAAAAACAGCGAGGAAGAGTATGCAACGTTGCGGCTGGGTCAGTCAGGATCCACTATACATTGCCTATCATGACAAGGAATGGGGCGTCCCGGAAACCGATGGTAAAAAGCTGTTCGAAATGATCTGCCTTGAAGGCCAGCAGGCTGGGCTGTCGTGGATAACGGTGCTGAAAAAACGGGAAAACTATCGCCAGGCATTTCACCACTTCGATCCTGCCACCGTTGCGGCGATGACCGAAGAGGATGTAGAAAGGCTGGTACTGGATGCCGGTATTATCCGCCATCGGGGAAAGATTCAGGCCATTATCGGCAACGCCCGCGCATGGCTGGCAATGGAGCAAAACGGTGAGCCGTTTAGCGAGTTCGTCTGGTCATTCGTCGATAACCAACCGCAGTTAACCCGTGCCGCCAGTCTGAGCGATATCCCTACTTCAACGCCCGCCTCTGACGCACTTTCTAAAGCGTTAAAAAAACGTGGATTTAAGTTTGTTGGCACCACTATCTGTTACTCCTTTATGCAGGCATGCGGTCTGGTCAACGACCATGTCACCGGCTGCATCTGTTACCCAGGAGAACAACATGATTCGTGAATCCAACGCTGACGATCTGGCACCAATTCTGGCACTGTGGATGGAAAGCACCATTTTTGCCCATCCTTTTATCGAAGAACGCTACTGGCGCGAGAGTGAGCCTATCGTACGTGATGTCTACCTGCCCGCTGCGCAAACCTGGGTGTGGGAAGAAAACGGTGTGCTCAAAGGTTTTGCCAGCGTGATGGAAGAGCGCTTTTTAGGCGCGCTGTTTGTCGCGCCTGCCGCCATCAGAAGCGGTATCGGTAAAGCGCTGGTGCAACATGTGCAGCAGCGCTTTTCGTTGCTCAGCCTGGAGGTCTACCAGAAGAACCAATCAGCGGTAAACTTCTACCACGCACTGGGCTTTCGCATTGAAGACAGCGCATGGCAGGAAGAGACTCACCATCCAACCTGGATTATGGGCTGGCAGGCGGATCAAACGCGGTAAGTGTCAGCGTGGGCCCACTGTACTTCTCCAGCCACGCCAGCGCAGTATTGCCCGCACAGCCGTTCCCCAGCTTCGAGCTGGGGAGATCTTTGGTCAGCACGTTGACAGCACCATTTTTACAAATCCCGTCGGCGGCCGGGTCCAAATCAGGCCAGGCCCCCTCATGAATACAAATCACGCCAGGTTTGATCCCTGTCGTCACGACAGCACCCGCCAGGATATGCCCGCGGTGGTTCCACACTCTGACCGTATCGCCATCGGTAATCCCCCGCGCTTGCGCATCCTGCGGATGAATTGTTACCGGCTCCCGATCCGCCACCGCATACTGTTCGCGTAACGCACTGTAGTTGAGCTGGCTGTGCAAACGGTGAGCCGGATGGGCGGAGAGCACCTGCAGTTGGTCGGGTTCGGCATTGCCGAACCACTCATCCGGCTCCAGCCACATCGGGTGTCCTGCACAATCCGCATAGCCGTAACCTGCAATTTTTGCAGAATAGATTTCAATTTTTCCACTGTCCGTTTTCAGCGGATGCGCCTGTGGATCACGGCGAAAATCAGCAAAACGGATGAACTGCGCATTGGCGGCGTTTTCCGGCATTTCGATCAGTGCATTCTTTTGCCAGAACTCAGCGAATGGCGGCAGTGTAACCTGCTGGCTGGCACCACGCTGCGCGGCAATGTCGTAAAAAGTTTCCAGCCACGCCAGCTCGCTTTTACCTTCGGTGAATCGCTCGTAACCGCCCTGTTCCCAGCGCTCGCTAAGCTCGGCAAAAACATCAAAATCGTTGCGTGCTTCAGCCTGTGGCGGCACGACCTGCTTCATCGGCACCAGATGCTGGTTGCTGTAGTCTCCGGTCATGGTCAAATCGTTACGTTCAAAAGAGGTTGTCGCAGGTAACACAATATCGGCATGCTTCGCCGCAGCGGTCCAGAAACACTCAGAGATAACCACCAACTCCGGTTTTTGCCAGGCGCGAATCAGACGGTTGGTATCCTGGTGATGCGTGAAGTTGGCGCCGCCCGCCCACCACAACATGCGGATGTCCGGGAAATGCCGATCCATACCGTTATGCTGATAGAAACCGCCGGGGTTTTCCAGCGCCTCAACGATACGCGCCACCGGGATTTTATCCACCGCGTCGGTACCGCCTTTGAGGCTCCCTTGCATCGAAGCCAGTACCGCTGCACGACGTGTCGGGTTCCCGCCGTTGGCAAAATGGTACGACAGCCCAAAGCCACCGCCGGGCGTGCCAATTTGACCGAGCATGGCGGCCAGCGTGACGATCATCCAGTGTTTTTGCTCGCCATACTGCTGACGCTGCATCCCCCAGCCGGCCATCAGCATGGTGGTATTTTGGTGAAATATTGCCGCAAGTTCGCGTATTTTCGCTGCCGGAATACCACAAATTTCAGCAGCCCATTCTGCCGTTTTCGCTATCCCATCGGATTCACCCAGTAGGTAGTCGGCGAACGAATCATATCCGGTTGTACAACGGGCGAGAAAATCCTCGTCGTGCCAGTCGTTTTCCACCAGCGTATGCGCGATACCCAGCATCAACGCTACATCGGTTCCCATATGCGGGGCGATCCATTCCATTTTGTCGCCAAAGAACGCCACACTTTCCGATCGCATTGGATCGATGCAGATCAATCGCTTACCGCTATCGCGCAGCGCTTCAAAGTAAGCAATACCCTGTTCGTCAGAAGCATTCCAGGCAATTTTCAGTGTATTCAGTGGATTAGCGCTCCACAGCACCACCACATCGCTATGCTCCAGCACCATCGGCCAACTGGTCTGCTGCTGGTAAACTTCGTTGCCCCCCACCACATACGGCATGATGGCCTGTGCAGCCCCCGTCGAATAATCCCCCAGGTGTCCGGTATACCCCCCTGCCAGCGCCATATAACGCTGTAGCAGGGTCGCCGCTTTGTGTAACACGCCATTAGATCGCCAGCCGTAGGAACCGGCAAAAATCGAGGCCGGACCGTAGCTGTCACGGATACGTTTATGCTGCGTATGGATAAGATTCAGCGCGTCGTCCCAACTAACGCGAACAAATTCATCCTGCCCACGCACGCCTTGCGGATTCTCCGGCGAGGCAAGGAATCCTTTACGCACCATGGGAAAACGTACCCGCGTTTTACTGTGAACCTGGTCGCGCACCACGGTTTGCAAAGAGTTGGGATGGGAAGTGGGCAGCGCGCCACGCGAGGAGAAAACCGTCTCACCATCGGTGTCGACGAGAATTGGTCCCCAGTGGGCGGCGGTTAACACCGAGTAATGTGCGGGTGAATTAGCCAAGATGGCGCTCCTGAATGCGATGTGACGGCTTATTTATTATGCCGTTCAATGTTACTTACAAATTTCAGAGTCTTCCCTGGAATTTTCTTCATGTTCACACGTCATAATCAACCGCCACGGTCGCTGTGGCAAAGAAGAAAAAGTCATTAAGGAATTAAGATGAAGAAACGTGTTTTTGTTATTGCTGCCATCGTGAGCGGCGCCCTGGCGGTTTCTGGCTGCACAACAAACCCTTACACCGGCGAACGCGAAGCGGGTAAATCCGGCATTGGCGCGGGTATTGGCTCTCTGGTCGGCGCGGGCATTGGCGCACTCTCTTCTTCGAAGAAAGATCGCGGCAAAGGCGCGTTGATTGGTGCAGCGGCAGGTGCGGCTGTGGGTGGCGGTATCGGTTATTACATGGACGTGCAGGAAGCCAAACTGCGCGAAAAAATGCAGGGAACGGGCGTCAGCGTGACGCGTAGTGGCGATAACATCATTCTGAATATGCCGAATAACGTCACCTTCGACAGCAGCAGCGCCAACCTGAAACCTGCTGGTGCCAACACCCTGACCGGCGTGGCAATGGTACTGAAAGAGTACAATAAAACAGCCGTCAACGTGCTGGGCTTCACCGACAGCACGGGCAGCCAGGATTTGAACATGCGTCTGTCACAGCAGCGTGCCGACTCCGTCGCCAGTGCATTGATTACCCAGGGCGTAGCAGCGAACCGCATTCGCACTCAGGGTATGGGTCCGGCGAACCCCATCGCCAGCAACAGCACGGCGGAAGGTAAAGCGCAGAACCGTCGCGTAGAGATTACGTTGAGTCCTGTGCAGTAATCGTTGAGCCGGGTGGCGGCTTCGCCTTACCCGGCCTACGTTCGACATGTAGGCCCGGTAAGCGCAGCGCCACCGGGCAAATTACTTGCTTCGTCAGATTTTCCCGCTAAGGTATTCACACGAAATTCAGGGAAATCAGCGATGAGCAAATCAACACGGGCAACTATCAGCGATGTGGCAAAGGCCGCAAAAACCGGCAAGACCAGCATTTCACGCTACCTCAACGGTGAAAAGCATCTGCTATCCGACGCGCTGTTAGCCCGCATTGAAAAAGCCATTGCCGAACTCGACTACCGTCCCAGCCTGATGGCAAGAGGCCTGAAGCATGGGCGTACCCGCCTGATTGGCCTGATCATCGCCGATATTACCAATCCCTACTCCGTCAACGTGTTAAGCGGCATTGAAGCCGCCTGTCGCGATAAAGGCTTTACTCCACTGGTGTGCAACACCAACAACGAAGTGGATCAGGAACTGCATTATCTCGACCTGCTGCGCAGCTACCAGGTCGAAGGGATTGTGGTCAACGCCGTCGGGATGCGCGAAGAGGGGCTGAACCGCCTGCAACAGTCTGCGCTGCCGATGGTGCTGATTGACCGTAAAATTCCCGATTTCGCCTGTGATATGGTCGGGCTGGATAACACTCAGGCGGCAACAGTTGCCACGGAACATCTGGTCGAACAAGGTTTTGAAGCCATCTTGTTCCTCAGCGAACCGCTGGGCATGGTGAATACCCGCCGCGAGCGCCTGAGCGCTTTTCGCGCCACCCTCGCACAGTACCCCGGCGTTATCGCGCAAAATGCCGAAGTCCCGCTCACGGACAATACGCAACTCGATGACACCCTGCGCCAGTTCCACCAGCAGCACCGGGGAATGCGCAAAGCCGTTATCTCAGCTAATGGCGCTCTCACACTGCAGGTTGCCCGCGCCCTGAAACGCATTGGCCTTAACTGGGGCAGCGATATCGGCCTGCTCGGTTTTGACGAACTGGAATGGGCCGAACTGGCGGGCGTTGGTATTACCACGTTGAAACAACCTACCTGGCAGATTGGCTATACCGCCGTTGAGCAGGTTGTACGCAGGATCGATGGCGGCTCTGCTGCCATTCAGGAACAGGTCTTCTCCGGCGAATTGATCGTTCGCGGCTCTACCGCCCGCTAAATTTCCTTCGTGATGGTGATCATAAATTCAACATCACAGCCTTTTCTTTGGAACCGGTTCCATCTAGCGTTATAGAAAGAACGCTAGTTTTGGAGTTTCCATGAAAAGAAAAATTATGGTGGTCACTGCCGCTTACGGCTACGACCAGGTACGCGCCGCAGGTGGGCAAACCGCCCTGCTGCCTATCATTGCCGAAGCCGGTGCTGACGGGGTTGAAATCCGTCGCGAGATGCTGACCGACGCCGAGCTGCAAACGCTGTCTACGGTGGCCTCTGCTATTGAAATTTTCGGTCTGCTGGCCTGTTACTCAGCACCTGAGCCGTTGTTCCTTGAGGACGGTAGCCTCAATCCCCAACTTCCTGCGCTACTTGAAGAAGCACAGGCCCTGCAGGCGCTGTGGCTAAAAGTCTCCCTCGGCCATTTCTCCCATACCGAACAGTTCAACGTGTTACGCGAATGGCTGGACAATAGCGGGATGGAGCTGGTTGTCGAAAACGATCAAACTTCCTGTGGGCGCCTGCAACCAATGAAGCGCTTTAATGATGCCTGCCAGACGCAAAATCTGCCGATATCTCTGACCTTCGATATGGGCAACTGGCTGTGGGTAGGCGACGTTCCGGAAGAGGCTGCACAGCAGTTGGGCTCAAGCGTTGGATACATCCATGTGAAAGCCGCCACATCACATCGCGACAGTTACCGTGCCGTGCCGCCTGATCACGCGGAACCACGCTGGCTGGCGCTGTTGGACACGTTGCCCGCAGATGTTCCACGCGGCATTGAGTTTCCCCTGGAAGGGCAGGATTTGGCGGCGGTTACCCGTCACTACGTCGCTCTGTTACGCAAGGAGTAACACATGAAAAATTCACTGGATGTGGTCACTATTGGTGAAGCGATGGCGATGTTTGTCGCCACGCAAACCGGTGATTTGGCGGACGTGGAGCAGTTTATTAAACGCGTTGCAGGCGCTGAACTTAATGTCGCAACCGGACTTGCTCGCCTGGGTCTGAACGTAGGCTGGGTAAGCCGCGTGGGTAACGACAGTTTTGGCCGTTTTATTATTAAGTCGCTGGAGAAAGAAGGGATTAATGCGCAGGGAGTTACTCTGGACGGGCGCTACGCTACCGGCTTTCAGCTTAAATCTAAGGTCGAAAATGGAACCGATCCCATTGTGGAATATTTCCGCAAAGGTTCTGCTGCCAGCCATCTCAGCGTTGAGGATTATCACGATGGGTATTTCTCCAGCGCACGCCACCTGCACCTGAGCGGCGTTGCAGCTGCGCTGTCTGCCAGTTCATATGAACTACTGGCGCACACCGCCCGCACGCTAAAAACACAAGGGAAGACCATCTCGTTCGATCCGAATTTACGCCCAGTGCTGTGGAAAAGCGAAGGCGAGATGGTGGAAAAACTCAACCGACTGGCATTCCAGGCTGACTGGGTACTGCCGGGGTTAAAAGAGGGCATGATTTTAACCGGTCAGCAGACACCAGAAGCCATTGCCGACTTTTATCTGCGCCATGGCGTGAAGGCCGTGATTATCAAAACCGGGGCTGATGGGGCCTGGTACAAAGCAGCGAGCGGCGAGCAAGGCTGCGTCGCACCGGTGAAAGTCGACAATGTGGTCGATACCGTCGGTGCGGGTGATGGCTTTGCCGTCGGCGTTATCAGCGCCCTGCTGGAAGGGCGCTCGCTGCATCAGGCGGTGACCCGGGGCAATAAAATTGGCGCTCTGGCCATTCAGGTCCAGGGCGACAGCGAAGGATTACCCACACGTGAACAATTAGGGGAATAAATTCCCGGCCAACTCTGTCTCTGTACCCTACATTCAGAGGCGGCGTATCAGCATAACCAGAGGGCAGTCTATGAATAGCTCAACCAATGCAGCAAAACGCTGGTGGTACATCATGCCAATCGTGTTTATCACGTACAGCCTGGCGTACCTTGATCGCGCGAACTTCAGCTTCGCTTCCGCAGCCGGCATCAACGAGGATCTCGGTATTACCAAAGGGATCTCTTCCCTGCTGGGGGCTCTGTTTTTTCTTGGCTATTTCTTCTTCCAGATCCCAGGCGCAATTTACGCCGAACGCCGCAGCGTACGTAAACTGATTTTTATCTGCCTGATTCTGTGGGGCGCCTGCGCGTCACTGACCGGGATGGTCAGCAACATTCCAATGCTTGCCGCCATCCGATTTATTCTTGGCGTCGTTGAAGCCGCGGTCATGCCCGCAATGCTGATTTATATCAGTAACTGGTTTACGAAGTCCGAGCGTTCGCGTGCTAATACCTTCCTGATCCTCGGTAACCCCGTCACCGTCCTATGGATGTCCGTCGTGTCCGGATACCTGATTCAGGCGCTGGGCTGGCGTGAAATGTTCATCATTGAAGGTTTTCCGGCCATCATCTGGGCGTTCTGCTGGTGGGTACTGGTAAAAGATAAACCGTCGCAGGTAGGCTGGTTGTCAGAATCCGAAAAAGCCGCGCTGCAGGCCCAGTTAGAAAAAGAACAGCAGGGTATCAAAGCCGTGCGTAACTACGGCGAAGCGTTCCGTTCACGTAACGTTATTCTGCTGTGCATGCAGTACTTTGCCTGGAGTATTGGCGTCTACGGTTTTGTTCTGTGGTTGCCGTCAATTATCCGCAGCGGCGGTGCCAACCTGGGTATGGTAGAGGTCGGCTGGCTTTCGTCCGTTCCGTATCTGGCCGCAACGGCGGCGATGATCCTGGTTTCATGGGCTTCCGATAAACTGCAAAACCGTAAGCTGTTTGTCTGGCCACTGCTGCTGATTGCCGCTTTCGCCTTTATTGGCTCCTGGGCCGTTGGCGCAGACCATTTCTGGATTTCTTACACACTGCTGGTTATCGCCGGTGCGGCCATGTACGCTCCTTATGGCCCCTTCTTCGCCATCATTCCTGAGATGTTGCCGCGCAACGTCGCTGGGGGAGCAATGGCATTAATCAACAGCATGGGCGCATTAGGCTCATTCTTTGGTTCCTGGTTTGTCGGCTACCTCAATGGCACCACCGGCAGCCCGTCCGCCTCATACATTTTTATGGGGGTAGCGCTTTTTGTCTCAGTATGGCTAACTCTGATCGTTAAGCCTGCTAATAATCAACAGCTACCTATTGGCGCACGCCACGCTTAAATTTTAACTTACGGAGATTCGCATGAAGCCGTCCATTATTCTCTATAAAGCGTTACCTGACGATTTACTGCATCGCCTGGAAGAGCATTTTACTGTCACTCAGGTGCCTAACCTGCGTTCAGAAACCGTAGCACAGCACGCCGAAGCCTTTGCCAGCGCGGAAGGCCTGCTGGGCTCCAGTGAAGCCGTCAATACCGCCCTGCTGGAGAAAATGCCGAAACTGCGCGCGACCTCCACCATTTCCGTAGGCTATGACAACTTCGATGTCGATGCCCTTAACGCACGTAAGGTGCTGCTGATGCACACGCCAACGGTGCTGACAGAAACCGTGGCAGACACGGTAATGGCGCTGGTGTTAAGCACCGCTCGCCGCGTGGTGGAAGTCGCCGAGCGCGTGAAGGCAGGCGAATGGACAAAAAGCATCGGAGCCGACTGGTTTGGTACCGATGTTCACCACAAGACGCTGGGCATTGTCGGCATGGGACGCATTGGGCTGGCGCTGGCGCAACGCGCGCATTTCGGCTTTAGCATGCCGATTCTCTACAACGCGCGTCGTCACCATCAGGAAGCGGAAGAACGTTTCAACGCGCGCTACTGCGACCTGGATACGCTGCTGCAGGAAGCGGATTTTGTTTGCCTGATTCTGCCGTTAACGGACGAAACCCACCATCTGTTCAGTACCGAACAGTTTGCCAAAATGAAGTCTTCTGCCATTTTCATTAACGCTGGGCGTGGCCCGGTGGTGGATGAAAACGCACTGATCGCCGCACTGCAAAGCGGGGAGATCCATGCCGCGGGCCTGGATGTGTTTGAACAAGAGCCGTTGCCGTCAGACTCACCGCTGCTGTCGTTGCCGAATGTGGTGGCGGTACCGCATATTGGTTCAGCCACGCATGAAACGCGCTATAACATGGCGGCTTGTGCTGTGGATAACTTAATTGACGCACTGCAGGGGAAAGTTGAGAAGAACTGCGTGAATCCGCAAGTGGCCAAATAACACAAAAGGCCGGGTAGCATTGATGCTCACCCGGCCTTTAATGTGTCTTACCGTTCGACGATTACTGCGCGGCATTCACCGCAGCAGTCCATGCCTGATTAAATGCCTGATGCTGCGCCGCCAGCGGGCCAATCAGCGTATTGTACTGACTGGCCTGTTGTGAGGTTGGGAACTGGATGCCGTTGGCGACAAAGCTCACCTGCGTATCCTGCTGCGCGATAAAATCGCCTACCTGCACCAACTGCTGCGTGAAAACTTGCGCGGCTGGGATCAGCGGCTGTAACGCCTCTGCCGGTGCGGTCACGACTTTGCTGTAAACCTGATCAAAGACAGGTTTCAGGTCATCACCCTGCTTCAGCGCGCCATGGGCAGCATCTGCCTGTAGCTTCGCATTCTGCAACTGTTGTCCTAACACACCCAGCGCGCCATTTGCCTGACGCAGCGGTTCACGCTGAGTCATATAATCCTGAGGAACACGGATTGCATTTACGCTATCAACAACCGGGCGCAGACCGGAGTCCATTGCCTGATTAACCTGCTGTGAATAGCCATAAAGAATCGCGTAATCGGACACAAACGGGCCAAACTGTTTTTTCTGATCGGCAGTCAGCGTCGGTAAACGCTCTCCGCTACGCATTGCAGTATTCTGCAGAAAATCGATAAACGCTTTGCGTTGATCGCCTTCTTTATCAAAACACCCACTCAGGCCAACTACCATTAAGAGCGCCAAAACAGGCGCAAACCAGCGAGAGCAGGACTTACCTGTCGCCATTTTAATACTCCTTTCACCCAAAAATGCGCACAACGACACCCGCGTGCCTGACGTTGACAAGGATAGTCCAGGTCAGCCCCGCAAGATACCCTTTCCGCGTAATCTTGTGGGGGAAAATAACGGTTTCCGCCGCCCTGTGTTTTGCTCAACAATGCTCCCTTCACATAGCGGCACTCTATTTTAGTCATCTTTACAATTGGAATGGTTCGATCGGAGATCCCGACCTTTATCAGTTCGTTAGCCAACTAAAGGTTGTCACCCGCGATTCGCTGAAACGAATCCACAACGCATACCTTAAATTCGCCTTCATTTTTTCCGACTACGCTTAATGAGCTTCGATGAAATTCACGATCCCGCTGTGTGATTTATAGGAGTTCTCAATGGAATACAAAGATCCTATGTTTGAACTGCTAAGCAGTCTGGAGCAGATTGTTTTTAAAGATGTATCGCAGACGGTTACCCAGACGCAAAAAACCAACCCTTTCGCTGAATTTGAACAACTACGACGAGGGACAGGTTTAAAAACAGATGATTTCGCCCGGGTGATGGGCGTAACGGTCGCGATGGTTCATGAATGGGAGTCTAAACGAGTGAAGCCATCCAGTACCGAATTGAAGTTGATGCGCCTGATTCAGGCAGACCCACGATTAAGTAAGCAGTTGATGGATTAAGTTATTTTCAAGTTTGACATAAGAGCGGTCCTGCAGAAGGGCCGTTCCTCCACTGCCAATATCCGCAAAAAAGAAAATAGTAGTTGCATCCACCTGCGTAAAATGAGTTAATGCCCTCAACGGTTTGACGTACAGACCATTACAGCAGTTAGTAAGGCAAGTCCCTTCAAGAGTTATCGTTGATACCCTCGTAGTGAGCATTTCCTTTACTGTTAAAAAATCTGTAAAGCACGCCATATCGCCGAAAGGCACACTTATTTTTTAAAAGGTAATACACTATGTCCGGTAAAATGACTGGTATCGTAAAATGGTTCAACGCTGACAAAGGCTTCGGCTTCATCACTCCTGACGATGGCTCTAAAGACGTGTTCGTACACTTCTCTGCTATCCAGAACGATGGCTACAAATCTCTGGACGAAGGTCAGAAAGTTTCCTTCACCATCGAAAGCGGCGCTAAAGGCCCGGCAGCTGGCAACGTAACCAGCCTGTAAGCTTAAAAAGCTCAAAATTCTGAATCCCTGCCCAACGGCGGGGATTTTTTTTATCTGTACTTCGAAAAACGCCTCGCCCACACGCGTCTTTGCATTACTTTACCCGCCGCCCCTTTGACCTTTCCCTAAGGGCAAGCTTTATAGTGAGCCAGTCTGTATTCCACAACGTTCACAAGGAATTGAAGCTATGTCGAAATCCTCATTGCTGCTGGTTTTAGGTTTACTCACCACCGGTAGCGCGTTCGCCGCAACCCCTGAAGCCACTTTTTTGGCGGAACACGGGCTCAGCGGGAAATCCGTCGAGCAAATCGTCGAGGCCATTGACCAGTCTCCCCAGAGCCGCCCACTGCCCTACTCGGCATCCGTCACCAGTACCGAACTGAAGCTCTCTTCGGGCGATCAGATCTATACCCTGCCGCTCGGTGACAAGTTCTATCTGTCATTTGCCCCTTATGAATGGCAAACACATCCTTGCTTCAACCACAGCCTTTCTGGCTGCCAGGGCGAAATGCCGGAGAAGACATTCAATGTCAAAGTGACGGATAACAAGGGTGATGTAGTGCTACAAAAAGAGATGAAGAGCGGTCGAAATGGCTTCGTCGGGGTTTGGCTACCGCGCAATATGGCAGGCACCATCGCAGTAAGTTACAACGGCAAAACGGCGGAATATCCCATTAAAACCATGGAAGACAGCCAGACCTGTCTGACTAAATTGCAGCTGCGCTAACAACATAAAAAAATGCCGGATGGCGCAATGCTTATCCGGCCTACTGGTGTTTATCTCGTAGACCGGATAAGGCGAAGCTGCCATCCGGCATTTTCTAAGTCAGCTCAGGACCGTTACTGCAGCAGCGAAATATCCGCCACGCGCAGGAACAGTTCACGCAGTTTTTCGAGCATAGACAGACGGTTAATACGCAGATCTTTATCTTCCACGTTAACCATCACTTTCTCGAAGAACGCATCGACCGGTTCACGTAGCGCAGATAGCTCAACCAGCGCTTCCTGGTAATGACCGGCAGCGAAGACAGGCTCCAGCTTATCGCGCAGCACCACAACCTGCATCGCCAGCGCAATTTCTTCCGGCTCTTTCAGCGTTGCCGCATTCACACGGTCATTCAGCGTTTCTTCAGACTTCGCCAGAATATTTGATACGCGCTTGTTCGCGGCAGCCAGTGCAGAAGCAGCTTCCAGCGTACGGAAGTGTGAAACCGCCTTCATACGTGCGTCGAAATCAGCCGGACGAGTCGGACGACGCGCCAGCACGGCCTGAATGGTATCGACGGTGTAACCTTCGTCCTGATACCAGGCGCGGAAGCGACCAAGCATAAAGTCGATAACGTCATCAACCACTTTCGCGTTGGTCAGCTTATCGCCATACAGACGAACAGCCTCTTCCGTCAGCGTTTGCAGATCCAGATTCAGGTTCTTCTCAACGATGATACGCAGCACGCCCAGCGCAGCACGACGCAGCGCAAACGGGTCTTTGTCGCCTTTCGGATGCTGACCAATACCGAAGATACCCGCCAGGGTGTCCATCTTGTCAGCAATCGCCACGGCACAAGCCACCGGGTTAGACGGCAGGTCATCACCGGCAAAGCGCGGCTGATACTGCTCGTTCAGCGCCACAGCAACATCTTCCGCTTCGCCATCGTGACGCGCGTAGTGCATACCCATCACGCCCTGGGTGTCGGTGAACTCGAAGACCATGTTGGTCATCAGGTCGCACTTGGACAGCAGGCCAGCACGCGTTGCGTGGTTAACGTCAGCGCCAATTTGACCAGCAATCCAGCCCGCCAGCGCCTGGATACGGTCAGTCTTATCGCGCAGCGTACCCAGCTGCTGTTGGAACAGCACGGTTTGCAGACGCGGCAGATGATCTTCCAGTCGTTTTTTACGGTCGGTATTGAAGAAGAATTCGGCATCCGCCAGACGCGGACGAACCACCTTCTCGTTACCGGAGATAATCTGGGTCGGATCTTTCGATTCGATGTTGGCCACGAAGATAAAGTTCGGCAGCAATTTGCCGTCGTTCGCGTAAACCGGGAAGTACTTCTGGTCACCTTTCATGGTGTGTACCAGCGCTTCAGACGGAACCGCGAGGAATTTCTCTTCGAACTTCGCGGTCAGCACGACCGGCCATTCTACCAGCGAGGTGACCTCTTCCAGCAGGCTTTCGCTCAGGTCAGCGTTGCCGCCAATCTTACGCGCCGCTTCTTCAGCATCGGCTTTGATTTTCGCTTTACGCTCGGCGTAATCGGCAATCACCTTGCCGCGCTCACGCAGGATTTCCGGGTACTGATCGGCAGTATCAATAGTAAATTCAGGCTCGCCCATAAAACGATGACCGCGGATCACGCGATCGGAGTGAATTCCCAGAATCGTTGCCGGAATGACTTTGTCGCCCAGCAGCAGGGTCACGGTGTGAACCGGACGCACGAAGTGAACGTCAGACGCGCCCCAGCGCATCAGTTTCGGGATCGGCAGCTTCGCCAGCGAAGTGGCGATCATGTTCGGCAGCAGCGTTTCAGCGCTTTCGCCTTTCACATGCGCGCGATACAGCAGCCACTCGCCTTTGTCGGTGGTCAGACGCTCAGCCTGATCAACCGTGATACCGCAACCGCGCGCCCAACCTTCTGCCGCTTTACTCGGTTTACCTTCAGCATCAAACGCCTGGGCAATGGCCGGCCCGCGTTTCTCAACTTCACGATCGGGTTGAGATTCTGCCAGGGCAGCGACTTTCAGCGCCAGACGACGTGGAGCGGCAAACCACTCAACATTGCCGTGCGCGAGGCCAGCGTTGTCCAGTTCCGCGGTAACGTTCGCAGCAAAGGACTCAGCCAGGCTGCGCAGTGCTTTTGGTGGCAGCTCTTCAGTGCCGATTTCCACCAGAAAAGTTTTCTCAGACATGGCCGCCTCTTATTTGTCTTTGTTGCACATCGGGAAGCCAAGGGCTTCACGGGAAGCGTAGTAAGCTTCTGCCACTGCTTTGGTCAGGGTGCGAATGCGCAGGATGTAGCGCTGACGCTCGGTGACGGAGATGGCTTTACGCGCATCCAGCAGGTTGAAGCTATGGGCGGCTTTCAGAATACGTTCATACGCAGGCAGCGGCAGCGGGTTTTCCAGCGCCAGCAGCTGCTGCGCTTCTTTCTCGTACTGCTCGAAGCAGGTGAACAGGAAGTCCACATCGGCGTATTCGAAGTTGTAGGTGGATTGCTCCACTTCGTTCTGATGGAACACGTCGCCGTAGGTTGTTTTGCCCAGCGGACCGTCGCTCCAGACCAGGTCGTAAACGCTGTCTACGCCCTGAATGTACATGGCCAGACGTTCCAGACCGTAGGTGATTTCCCCGGTAACTGGCTTACATTCCAGACCACCAACCTGCTGGAAGTAGGTGAACTGCGTGACTTCCATGCCGTTCAGCCACACTTCCCAACCCAGACCCCAGGCGCCCAGTGTTGGGTTTTCCCAGTTATCTTCCACGAAACGGATATCGTGAATGGTCGGGTCCATACCCAGCTCTTTCAGAGAACCCAGGTACAATTCCTGAATATTGTCCGGTGACGGCTTAATCACCACCTGGAACTGATAGTAGTGCTGTAAGCGGTTCGGGTTTTCGCCATAGCGCCCGTCGGTCGGACGACGAGAAGGCTGCACATAAGCAGTCGCCATCGGTTCCGGCCCCAGTGCACGCAGGCAGGTCATTGGGTGAGATGTCCCCGCGCCGACTTCCATGTCCAATGGTTGAACGATGGTGCAGCCCTGGCGAGCCCAGTAATCCTGTAAGGTCAGGATCAAGCCCTGGAAGGTCCTGGTATCAAACTTTTGCATATTATTTCGTGCTGGATACGTGTGGATTTAAAGGAAGCGATCAGTATACCCGCTGGCTGCAAGATATACAGTACGAAACGGGAAAAAGGGGGAACTTAGCGCATGGAAAGGTGCAAAAACTGCCCGTCTGCGTCAAATGAGCAGACAAAACTCTCTTTGCGGAAGGTAGAACCGCGCATCTCATAGCTACCCTGAAATTGCTCAAGACCGGTGATAGCAATTTTCTGGGCACCCGTATTATAAAGCTCCGATGCTTCACTTTTGCACAATGACTCCATATCCAGCGAACGCGTGGCAGTAATTTTGCCCTTTTGCGCTTTCTGCACGGGTGTTGACGATTGTGGATCGGCGCATCCCACCAGCAGCAGCGTGAGGATTGCGGGAAAGAAATACTTCATCATCATTTTATTACCGCCTGGTTTGCTGGTCAGTCTTATTATTAGTGTCTGGGAACGGATCCTATTGTGAGAATCTCCCCAGGCCATCACAAGCTTTAGCGTAATAACTCGGATTAATCCAGTGAGCGATGTTCGCAAATACTGGTCAGACTTTTTTTAATGAAAACAGAGGAACTGATGCAGCCCAAAATTTACTGGATTGATAATCTGCGCGGGATCGCCTGTTTAATGGTTGTGATGATTCACACCACGACCTGGTACATCACCAATGCGCAAAGCGTCAGCCCGGTAAATTGGGATCTGGCCAACGTGCTCAATTCCGCCTCTCGCGTCAGCGTCCCGCTGTTTTTTATGATCTCGGGTTATCTCTTTTTCGGCGAACGCAGCGCCAAACCGCGCCATTTCACGCGCATCGCGCTCTGCATTCTGTTTTACAGTAGCGTGGCGCTGGCCTACATCCTGCTGTTTACCTCGATCAACGCTGAGCTGTCGCTGAATAACCTGCTGCAAAAGCCGGTGTTCTACCACCTATGGTTTTTCTTCGCTATTGCCGTTATCTACCTGGTATCCCCGCTTATTCAGGTGAAAAATGTCAGCGGAAAAATGCTGCTGGCATTGATGGTGGTGATAGGCGTGATTGCCAATCCCAATACCGTCTCGCAAAAAATTGGCGGCTTTGAGTGGCTTCCCATCAACCTGTACATCAGCGGCGATACGTTCTACTACATTCTATACGGCATGCTGGGCCGGGCAATTGGTATGATGGAGACACAAAAGCGCTCACTCACCTGGCTCTGCTCAGCGTTGTGTATCGTCGCCGTGTTTGTTATTTCCCGCGGGACACTGCATGAGCTCCAGTGGCGAGGCAATTTTGCCGATACCTGGTATCTCTACTGCGGACCAGCGGTATTTATCTGTGCCGCCTCACTTCTGACGCTGGTCAAAAATACGCTCAGCACGCGCACTTTGCCGGTACTGGGCCTTATTTCCCGCCACTCATTGGGCATCTATGGCTTTCATGCGCTGATCATTCACGCGCTGCGCACCAACGGCATAGAACTCAAGAACTGGCCGCCGCTGGATATATTGTGGATTTTTAGCGCCACGCTGGCAGGAAGTTTACTGTTGTCCATATTGTTGCAGCGCATCGATACGCGCAGGCTGGTAAGTTAAAATGAAAAACCCCCGCTCGTTACCGAACGGGGGGCTACCGATTATTCCGTAAACTCTTCTGCAATCGCCACAGTTTCTTTTGAACGTTCAAAACCACCATCGCGAATGTTTTTCTGCACGGCAACTGCGCCAAACAGACTCAAAAAGAAAGCCAGACCGTAAAACCCTTTCTCACTAAGTAACAGGGTGGCGTTCCACAAACCAACAACCAGTAATGCTACCGCGATAACAAACGCGGCCAGGCAGGTTACATAGTAAATCGGCGTCGTAGGGATACCTTCATATTTATCCCGTACCGTCTTTTGATACGACGCAGCAGAAAACAAACCAAGCACCAACACAGCAAAGTAATAGCCCTTTTCATTCAACTGCATATCCGCATTCCACAGCCCCAGCAGATACGTCGCAATGCCGCCGAAAAGCGCTATCCATGACACAATGCTAAATGCGGGAGAATACGTTGAAGTTCTGTTATCCATTCAGAGTTCCTGTCCTTTAGGTGTATTTTCTGATGAGCGCAACAATAAAATTTGCCCCCATAAACAAATAAAGAATGCCGCCGGGTACAGCGCCTTTTCAATGGGCGCTAATGGAGCGTTCCACACACCCACCAGTAGCAATCCTATCGTGATGAGTGCCACCATCTGACACACAGAGGCGAAGCGTTCGTCGCTCTGATTGAGATTTTCACCACGCTGATAAACATATGTCACAAACATTCCCGCCATCAGCACGCCGAAAAAATAGCCTTTGCCACTCAATAACGGGCATGCTAGCCAAAAGCCAATAACGTAAATCAGCGCGCCAAAGAGGAATAATATCCAGGGCAACAGCCTTGTCGTCTTCATTGGGATCTCCTTATCCATCATGGATACAATATGAATAACCCGCTAAAGACAACACAGAAAAATGCCACTACGCCGGACTTTCAGAATAAATTCATGCACGCCAATTATTTATTAGATTGAAATATATATTTGATAAATCCCCTCTGTTTACCAGAGGGGATTTAGGGTCAGGACATCAGTGGTTGTAATTGCTGATAGATTCGGCGGAAGGTTTCTCGACGCTGTTGGTAAAGAGCATGACGCCCGGCGTCAGGATAATGCGCCTGCTCCAGCGTAAGCTGAGGCAACAGGTCAGATAATGGCCGTTGCGGATTGATGGCAATTTGCGCCAGGCGCGCCGCACCGAGTGCAGGGCCGACATCACCGCCGGTACGGTAATCCAGCTGCAATCCGCTGATGTCAGACAGCATTTGACGCCAGTATTCACTGCGCGCCCCACCGCCAATCAGTGTAATGCTGGCGGGCTGCACGCCACAGGCATGTACCACATCCATACCATCGGCTAAGGCAAATCCCACACCTTCCAGTACCGCTCGCGCCAGTTCTGCCGGACCATGCTGATGCGTCAGACCAAAAAAGACACCCTTCGCTTGCGGGTTGTTGTGCGGCGTACGTTCACCTGAGAGATAGGGTAAAAACCAGACCGGTTCAGCCTGCTCATTTGCCTGCTGTGCGGCATCAATCAGCGCAGGTACGCTTGCCATCCCGGTTAGTTTTGCCGCCCAGTCCAGGCAGGATGCCGCACTTAGCATCACGGACATCAGGTGCCATCTTTCAGGTAGAGCATGGCAAAAGCTATGGACAGCGCTTTCCGGTTTGCTGAGAAAACCCTCGCTGACCGCAAAATAGACCCCGGAAGTCCCCAGCGAGAGCATAGCCTGACCGGCATTCATCATGCCGACGCCAACCGCCCCCGCCGCGTTATCACCGCCACCCGCCACTACGGGAATCTCTGACATGCCCCAGGATTGCGCGACACCAGGCAACAGCGTTCCAGTAATCGCACTGCCCTCGTACAAGGTCGGCATATGTGCGCGAGTCAGTTGACACGCAGACAACATGACGTCACTCCAGTCACGTTTCGCGACATCCAGCCACATCGTACCTGCGGCATCCGACATATCGCTGGCAAACTCTCCGGTCATACGCAGACGCAGGTAATCTTTCGGCAGCAGAACTTTATCAACCCGGCTGAAAATGTCCGGTTCGTGGCGCTGCACCCACAGCAATTTAGGGGCGGTAAAGCCAGGCATCATCAGGTTGCCGGTGATGGCACGCGATTGCGGAACCCGCTCCTCAAGCATGACGCACTCTTCAGCACAGCGACCATCGTTCCACAGGATTGCCGGACGCAGAACCTTCTGTTGCTCATCCAGTAGCGTCGCACCGTGCATCTGTCCGGCAATCCCCAGCGCTTTCACCTCGCGAAGCGAATGTTGCTGACCCAACGTTTTCACAGCCCGATCCGTCGCCAGCCACCACTGTTCAGGATCCTGCTCCGACCATAACGGATGCGGGCGCGAGACGGTCAGTTTCTCCGTGTGCGAGGCCACCACATCGCCCTGCTCGTTGAGCAGAATGGTCTTTACGCCTGATGTACCAAGATCTATCCCGATATACATAGGGTATCGTTCCTTAAAGAAAGGCCCGGTAGCGAATCGCTATCCGGGCTTACGGACGTACTCAGCAGTCCGTTATTTGTCGAACAAATAATGGTTTACCAGATTTTCCAGCAATTCCTGATGACCGCTCTGGTGCACCGGTGCCAGGTTATGTTGTTCAGCGTACTGCGCAATTTCCGTCAGCGTCATCTGACCTTTCAGAATTTGCTGGCCCAGCTCACCATTCCAACCGGCATAACGTTTTGCCACGCGCTGATCCAGGCCACCGTCTTCAATCATACGGGCCGCAATTTTCAGCGACAGCGCCATGGTATCCATCGCACCAATATGACCATAGAACAGATCGTATTTATCAGTACTCTGACGACGGACTTTGGCATCAAAGTTCAGGCCACCAGTGGTAAAACCGCCCGCTTTCAGGATTTCGTACATGACCAGCGCATTCTCTTCTACGCTGTTCGGGAACTGGTCAGTATCCCAGCCCAGTTGTGCGTCGCCACGGTTCGCATCGACGGAACCAAATAGCCCCAGAGCAATCGCCGTAGCGATTTCGTGGTGGAACGAATGGCCTGCCAGCGTGGCATGGTTTGCTTCAATATTCAGTTTGATCTCTTTTTCCAGACCGAACTGCTTCAGGAATCCGTAAACAGTCGCGGCATCGTAGTCATACTGATGTTTAGTGGGTTCTTGCGGCTTCGGTTCGATCAGTAAGGTGCCCTGGAAACCTGTTTTGTGTTTATGCTCGACCACCAGTTGCATAAAGCGGCCAATCTGCTCACGTTCCTGACGCAGGTCGGTATTAAGCAGCGTTTCATAACCTTCACGGCCGCCCCACAGGACGTAGTTTTCGCCACCTAACTTATGTGTGGCATCCATGGCAGTCACGACCTGCGTAGCCGCCCAGCTGAAGACTTCCGGATCCGGGTTAGTCGCCGCACCCGCGCCGTAGCGTGGGTTGGTAAAGCAGTTTGCCGTACCCCACAGCAGTTTCACGCCGCTCTGTTCCTGTTTTGCCGCCAGCACATCCACCATCTGGGCAAAGTTATTTTTATACTCTTTCAGTGACGCGCCTTCAGGCGAGACGTCAACATCATGGAAGCAGTAGTAAGGCACATTCAGCTTATGGAAAAACTCAAATGCCACATCCGCTTTACGTTTTGCCAGCGCCAATGCTTCACCCGGCTGTTGCCACGGACGGTCGAATGCCCCCATACCGAACATATCCGCGCCGTTCCAGCAGAAAGTGTGCCAGTAGCAGGCGGCAAAGCGCAGATGCTCTTCCATGCGCTTGCCCAGCACGATTTCATCAGGGTTGTAATGGCGAAATGCGAGTGGATTAGTGGATTTTGTACCTTCAAAACGAACGCGATCGAGTTGGTCAAAATAAGCCTGCATAATAAGCTCCATAATCAGGTAATACGGCAAGTAAACTGCGATACAGTCATACTGGAATTTCCTGATTTATTGCTCAATTACGTTATTTCACACCGCCATTAAGAGAATACCCAAATGTGCGCTGGCTCCCAAAAATGCACACTGAATAAGCAATTAAAAAAGCGATCGTGATCGGCTCTTCATCAATAAACAAAAAACCGTAATACACAGATAAGAAATGACAATTGTCTTCCTGGTCGGGGTGTGTGAATTTTGCGTAGCGTTACGCAAATAAGAAATTTGTCACGCTTCATCAAGTAGTCGCACCTGCGGTTTTGGTAGTATTGACAGGCCACGTTAACCTTTCAGGACAGGCTCTTATGTTTGATAAACGACACCGCATCACCCTATTATTTAATGCTAATAAAGCCTATGACCGTCAGGTGGTAGAGGGCGTAGGTGAATATTTACAGGCATCGCAATCCGAGTGGGATATATTCATTGAGGAAGATTTCCGTGCCCGTATTGATAATATCAAAGACTGGTTAGGCGACGGTGTTATTGCTGATTATGACGATGATGACATTGCGCAATTACTTGCCGATGTCGATGTTCCGATCATCGGCGTTGGGGGTTCCTACCATCTTGAAAGCGATTATCCACCCGTCCATTACATTGCGACCGATAACCATGCACTGGTGGAAAGCGCTTTTTTGCATCTGAAAGAAAAAGGGGTCAACCGATTCGCATTTTATGGTCTGCCCTCTTCCAGCGGCAAGCGCTGGGCTGCCGAGCGTGAATATGCCTTTTGCCAGTTGGTCGCCAAAGAGAAGTACCGTGGTGTTGTCTATCAGGGGCTGGAAACCGCACCAGAAAACTGGCAACACGCCCAAAATCGACTGGCGGACTGGCTGCAAACTTTACCCCCGCAAACCGGTATTATCGCCGTGACCGACGCGCGTGCGCGGCATGTTCTGCAGGCCTGCGAGCATTTGCATATCCCGGTGCCGGAAAAACTGTGTGTTATTGGGATCGATAACGAAGAACTCACCCGTTACCTGTCCCGCGTCGCACTGTCATCCGTTGCTCAGGGCGCGCGACAAATGGGCTATCAGGCAGCAAAACTTCTGCACCGCTTACTGGCGAATGAAGAACTGCCGCTGCAACGTATTCTGGTGCCTCCGGTACGCGTCGTGAATCGTCGTTCAACCGACTATCGCTCACTGACCGATCCCGCTGTCATTCAGGCAATGCACTTTATCCGCAACCATGCCTGTAAAGGCATCAAAGTCGAGCAAGTGCTGGATGCAGTAGGGATTTCACGTTCGAATCTCGAGAAGCGCTTTAAAGACGAGGTCGGGGAAACCATCCACGCCGTGATTCATGCCGAAAAACTGGAAAAAGCGCGTAGCCTGTTGATCTCCACGACGCTCGCGATAAACGAAATTTCACAAATGTGCGGCTACCCGTCGTTGCAGTATTTCTATTCCGTTTTCAAGAAAGAATACGACACGACGCCAAAAGAGTACCGTGACATGAACAGTGAGGTGTTGCTGTAGGGGGAATTGTGCCGGATGACGGTTTCGCCTTATCCGGCCTGCAGAGCGGCTCACAGGCCTGATAAGCGTCGTGCCATCAGGCCTGTAGAATTACATATGCGCGGCGATTAAACGCTGGTTATCCTGGTACATCGCGAACAGATAGTTATTGTAACTCTGTCCTTTGGTGGAGTACCCCTTCAGCTTATGGATCATCGCGGTCGCTGTCACTTCCTGATCGGCTTTACGCAACTGCGCGCGCGATTTACGGAAGGAAGAGTATGCCGGATGCGTGTTCAGGTTAATGACATAGGCATTCACCGACTCTTTTACCGATTCAAACTGTGAGTAGCCTTTCACCTTACCGGGTGCATTGTTGCAGCGGCCTTTGACACATTTCATGCCAAACAGGTTGTTATTGCTACGCGCCAGTTTCGATGTGCCCCAACCGCTTTCAGCCGCAGCCATAGTCGCCACCATACTGGTAGGAATGATGTCTACGCGTTCAAGCAGCGTATTCCATGGAATCTTACGCGTGTTGCCAGACCAGCTCACCTTGTAGCGTTTCGCGATGTCTTTCATACGCGAACGCTCAGTCGGTGACCAGCGATTCTGGTACTGCTTTGAGATCAGCCAGTTACGGTCCGCCGTAATGGCAGCATTTTGACTGGTAATATAAGGCATAACCGTCCGGAGAAACGCTTTTTTCCTTGGTGTTCCGGAAGGGTATTTTCGCAAATCAGGAAGTGAACTACTCTTTGCACTATTGCGAGAATACTCTTGTTTACTGCTTACCTGTGTATTACTTGCCTTGATTACCTGGGGCTTATGACTCGTTGTCGCCGTGTGTGTCTTTGCCAGCACCTCACCCGAAAATGCAATGGTGAGTAACATAAGAATCATTGCCCCATATCGTCGAATGGGAGTCAATATCATTAGGTCTCCTGGTCGGATTTAAACATTCCAACACCTTATATTTTTCACAAAAATGAGAGATGAATCTCAAATCATATCAAAAATAGCCGTCAAGAGCACCCAAAGGAATAGTCCAATTCTGAAACTATGTCACGTACAAACCGTTCCGGGTGCGGTTAATTCGAAGAAAATGTGGAGGTTATCGCAAAATTAGGTCGTTTTTTGCGCGTGATCGCTCACCCTCATCTCTCATCCGGGCGGAATCGACGCTAAGGATGAGTTTCCGCTCTGATTTCACTGGCAAACTGGCGTAAATCGCAGCATCAAGGACAGCATTATGAAACTTGCCGCCGTTGCGCTGGCGCTGATACCCGGCATTGCCATCGCCTCATCATGGACTTCTCCAGAACTTCCCACCTTCGAAGCGGAAGGTACGGGTAAATTCGTCAGCCATGCAGCGTTGACGAAGGGTACTCGCCCTTTAATCCTGAATTTTGACCAACAGTGCTGGCAGCCTGCTAATGCGATAAAACTCAACCAGATGCTGTCGCTAAAACCGTGTGAAGGCGCGCCACCGCAGTGGCGCTTATTCAAAGACGGCGATTACACGCTGGAAGTCGACACCCGCTCCGGCACGCCGACCCTGATGCTCTCAGTCAAAAACGCCGCAGAGCCCGCCACCGTCCAGATTCGCCAGTGCCCGAAATGGGATGGTTCGCCGTTAACACTGGACGTGAGCCAGACTTTCCCGGAAGGCGCCGTGGTGCGCGATTTCTACAGTCAGCAAACGGCAACGGTGAAAAACGGGTCGATTACCTTACAGCCCGCCGCAACCAGTAACGGGCTATTGCTGCTGGAACGGGCAGAAACCGATGCCCCCGCCGCCTTCGACTGGCATAACGCCACGGTATATTTCGTCCTGACGGACCGCTTTGTGAATGGTGATCCGAGCAACGACCACAGCTACGGACGTCGCAACGATGGCATGCAGGAAATTGGCACTTTCCACGGTGGCGATTTGAGCGGGCTCACCAGTAAACTCGACTACCTGCAACAACTGGGCGTCAACGCCTTGTGGATCAGCGCACCGTTTGAGCAAATCCACGGCTGGGTTGGGGGTGGCGCCAAAGGCGATTTTCCCCACTACGCTTACCACGGCTACTACACCCAGGACTGGACAACGATTGATGCCAACATGGGTAACGAAGTGGATCTGCGTGCGCTGGTAGATGGCGCACACCAGCGCGGTATCCGTGTCCTGTTTGATGTGGTGATGAACCATACCGGCTACGCCACGTTGGCGGATATGCAGGAGTATCAGTTTGGGGCGCTTTACTTATCGGGCGATGAGCTGAAAAAAACGCTCGGTGAACGCTGGACGGACTGGAAACCCGCTGCCGGGCAGAGCTGGCACAGTTTTAATGATTACATCAATTTCAGTGATAAAGCCGGCTGGGAAAAATGGTGGGGGAAAAACTGGATCCGCACCGATATTGGCGATTACGACAATCCTGGCTTTGATGACCTAACCATGTCGCTGGCGTTCCTGCCCGATCTGAAAACCGAATCCACCACACCTTCCGGACTGCCAAACTTTTATCAGCACAAGCCGGATACGCACGCCAAAGCCATTGCTGGTTACACGCCCCGGGATTATCTGACGCACTGGCTCAGTCAGTGGGTACGTGATTACGGGATTGACGGTTTTCGGGTCGATACCGCCAAACACGTCGAGCTTCCCGCCTGGCAGCAGCTAAAAACACAGGCCAGCGCGGCGTTAGTCGAATGGAAGAAAGCCAACCCGGATAAAGCGCTGGATGATAAACCCTTCTGGATGACCGGCGAAGCCTGGGGTCACGGCGTCATGCAAAGCGATTATTACCATCACGGCTTCGACGCGATGATCAATTTCGACTATCAGGAGCAGGCGGCAAAGGCCGTCGATTGTCTGGCAAATATGGATCTCACCTGGCAGCAGATGGCGGATAAACTGCAGGACTTCAACGTCCTGAGCTATCTCTCCTCGCACGATACGCGTTTGTTCCGCGAAGGTGGAGATAAAGCCGCCGAGCTATTGCTGCTGGCGCCGGGCGCGGTACAACTCTTTTATGGCGACGAGTCGGCACGACCTTTCGGCCCAACCGGCTCAGACCCGTTACAGGGTACACGCTCGCAGATGAACTGGCAGGACGTTAGCGGAAAATCTGCCGCCAGCGTCGCTCACTGGCAGCGCATCAGCCAGTTCAGGGCCAGACATCCCGCCATTGGTGCCGGTAAACAAACCACGCTAACTCTGAAACAGGGATACGGATTTATCCGCGAACATGGCGACGATAAAGCCATGGTGGTGTGGGCCGGTCAACCCTGATCCCAACAGGCTTCTCATGCTCAACGGCACGGGAAGCCAGATTCAATATAAAAAACTATCCAGAAAAAAATCTGCAGCACAAAACATCAATTCTGCTCCGTGGGCCTGATTTGCACCCCGCCATAGGTAGCGCTATGGTTAGCCACTTTAATACTGAGTTCGACAGATCACCTGCTATGACATTCTCACTTTTTGGCAACAAATTTACCCGCCATTCAGGCATCACACGCCTGATGGAGGACCTCAACGACGGCTTACGCACCCCAGGCGCTATCATGCTCGGTGGCGGTAATCCGGCGCAAATACCAGAGATGCAAAATTACTTTCAGTCTCTGCTGGCAGAAATGCTGGAAAACGGCAAAGCCACTGATGCGCTTTGTAATTATGACGGTCCACAAGGTAAAACCGAGCTACTGTCTGAGCTGGCGAAATTACTACGTGAGAAGCTGGACTGGGATATCGAACCACAAAATATTGCACTGACAAATGGCAGTCAGAGCGCGTTTTTCTACTTATTCAACCTCTTCGCCGGACGTCGTGCCGATGGAACCACCCGAAAAGTGTTGTTCCCGTTGGCCCCGGAATATATTGGCTATGCCGATTCCGGCCTGGAAGAAGATCTCTTTGTCTCAGCACGCCCAAACATCGAACTGTTACCGGAAGGTCAGTTTAAGTATCACGTTGATTTTGAACACCTGCACATCGGTGAAGAGACGGGCATGATCTGCGTATCACGTCCGACCAACCCAACCGGCAACGTGATCACCGATGAAGAGCTGATGAAGCTGGATCGGCTGGCCAACCAGCATGGGATCCCGTTGGTGATTGATAATGCCTATGGCGTACCGTTCCCCGGCATCATCTTTAGCGAAGCACGCCCGTTGTGGAACCCTAACATTGTGCTGTGCATGAGCCTTTCCAAGCTGGGGCTGCCGGGCTCCCGCTGCGGCATCATTATTGCGAATGAAAAAATCATCACCGCCATCACCAATATGAACGGCATTATCAGCCTTGCACCTGGCGGAATGGGTCCGGCAATCATGTGCGAAATGATTAAGCGCAACGACCTGCTGCGTCTGTCTGAGACGGTTATCAAACCGTTTTATTATCAGCGTGTTCAGCAGACTATTGCGATCATTCGCCGCTATTTATCTGAAGATCGCTGCCTGATCCATAAACCAGAGGGCGCGATTTTCCTGTGGCTGTGGTTCAAAGATTTGCCCATCACTACTGAACTACTGTATCAGCGCCTGAAAGCACGCGGCGTGCTGATGGTTCCCGGTGATTACTTCTTCCCAGGGCTGGATAAACCCTGGCCGCATACGCATCAGTGCATGCGGATGAATTACGTACCGGAACCGGAAAAAATCGAGGCTGGCGTGAAGATTCTGGCTGAAGAGATCGAACGCGCCTGGCTGGAAGGCTGATGATAAACCCGACCCAGACACGGGTCGGGCTATTTTCACAGCGGCTGGGAGCGTAGACGTTGTTTCTGGATGCTGACCGCATCTATACACTGCAACGCGCTGGTCGGGCAGGCTTCGACACACGCGGGTCCCGCCTCACGGTGCCAGCACAGATCGCATTTTATCGCCTGCACCCGAGACGAGCGGGAGACGACATTCATCGCCCCAAACGGGCAGGCCAGCATACAGCTTTTACAGCCAATGCAACGCGCCTGTTCAACGAAGATATGCCCATGTTCACGACGAATGGCGTGCGTTGGGCAAACATTCGCGCAGGGAGCATCTTCGCATTGATGACAAGCGACCGCCGTCGTAAAGGCGTCGTCTTTGATCACGCGGATCCGCGGGGTAAACGCAGCAGAAGAAACAGACGCGCAGTCCTGGTTTTGCTGATGCGCGACGACACAGGCCACTTCGCAGGTACGACACCCAATACATTTTTCCGCATCCGCCATAATAAACGCGTTCATTGCCCCCCCCCTCTGCGTGAAAACCACAGAGTGCCAGAGAGATTCCCCCCGTCGCTTTGATCGGACAGGGGAAACGGTTAAATAGTGTCAGGTGCCTGAACGACGTCAGGCATGCGCCTAATCGCGAACGGTAAAGCCCAGCTCATTGGAAATGGCCTGCGCGGTTTCGCGCAGCGGCTTGAGTAAATTCTTTTCTCCGACCTGCTTCAGCCGCGAGGTAGAAAGTGAAATCGATACCGAGTACGGCACCCGCCCATGAATATCAAACACCGGCACGGCGATGCAGGAAACACCCAGCTCGTTCTCTTCCCGATCCATCGCCATACTGCTTTCGCGGATCTGCGCCAACTCATCGTACATGGCCGGTAAACCAGTAATCGTATTGCGGGTCAGCGGCTGAATCAGATCCTGATGGCTCTGCCAGTAAGATTCCACATAGTCCGGATGACCAAACGCCATATAAATTTTGCCCATCGCCGAGCAATACAGCGGCATATGCTGACCGATATAAGCGCGGGTACGCAGCATGCCCGTCGTCGGCTCCAGCTTATAAATCAAAATCGCATGGTCGTCTTCACGACTGGAGAAGTTGATGGTTTCACCGGTGGCGATATTCAGCGCTTCAAGGTGCGGCGCAGCAACATGGATGATGTTCAGTGACGACAACGCCTTCTGACCCACGGCAATAAATTTGGTGGTCAGGCGATAACTCCCTGCCGCGGGCGCGGGGGTGACATATCCGCAGGATTGCAGCCCTTGCAGCAGTCGATGCACGGTACTTTTGTTCAGCCCTGCCAGTTCAGACAAATGCGCCAACGGGCAACCATTCGGATAGTTGCTCAAAATCTCAATCAACATCAAACCACGGAACAGGCTCTGACTTCCGGCTGGCCGCTCTTTGTCTTGCGTCATCTCACTCTCTTTTGTGCCCATCGTTTCCGCTCCCCTTTTCGTCGCGCTCTGATGGTAGCGCAAAGTGTGTTTCAGTTCACGATCTGAACCGAAAAAACACAACCATTTGATTTTCATGATTTTAAAAAACAGGGTGCCCCGTTGATCTGTCAAAATTTGATCGCTATATTTGAAATCAGATTTCGCATAGTGAAATTTAGAGATAAAAAAGCGATCAAATTTAAACAAGGAAACAGGAATGAAAGTCACTTTTGAGCAGTTGAAAGATGCGTTCAATCGGGTACTGCTGGCACGCGGTATCGCCGTTGAAACCGCCGATGCCTGTGCCGAAATGTTTGCCCGTACCACCGAATCCGGTGTGTATTCGCACGGTGTTAACCGTTTTCCCCGTTTCATTCAGCAACTGGATAACGGCGACATCCTTCCTGAGGCCAAACCGCAGCGCATTACCAGCCTGGGGGCAATTGAGCAGTGGGATGCCCAGCGTTCGATCGGCAATTTGACGGCGAAAAAGATGATGGACCGAGCCATCGAACTGGCCTCCGATCACGGTATTGGCCTGGTCGCGCTGCGTAACGCCAACCACTGGATGCGCGGCGGCAGCTATGGCTGGCAGGCGGCGGAGAAAGGGTACATCGGTATCTGCTGGACTAACTCGATTGCCGTCATGCCGCCGTGGGGTTCGAAAGAGTGCCGCATTGGTACTAACCCGTTGATCGTCGCGATCCCCTCATCGCCAATCACCATGGTTGATATGTCGATGTCGATGTTCTCCTACGGCATGCTGGAAGTAAATCGCCTGGCCGGTCGCGAACTGCCGGTAGATGGTGGCTTTGATGATGAAGGCAATCTCACTAAAGAGCCGGGCGTTATCGAAAAAAACCGCCGCATTTTACCAATGGGTTACTGGAAAGGTTCAGGTCTGTCGATTGTGCTGGATATGATCGCCACCCTGCTTTCAGACGGTTCTTCCGTGGCCGAGGTCACCCAGGACAACAGCGATGAATATGGCGTTTCGCAGATTTTTATCGCCATTGAAGTAGATAAGCTGATCGACGGCGCCACCCGCGACGCCAAACTGCAGCGCATTATGGATTTCATCACCACCGCCGAACGCGCCGATGAAAACACGCCTGTCCGCCTGCCGGGGCACGAGTTTACCAGGCTGCTGGAAGAAAACCGCCGCAACGGTATCACCGTTGATGACAGCGTCTGGGCCAAAATTCAGGCGTTGTAAGGAGTCAGAGTATGATTTTTGGACATATCGCTCAGCCTAACCCATGTCGTTTACCCACGGCGATTGAAAGGGCGCTCGACTTTCTGCGCAGCACAGACTTCCGCAATCTGGAACCGGGCGTGGTGGAAATCGACGGTAAAAATATCTTCGCGCAGGTTATCGATTTAACCACGCGTGATGCTGCCGAAAATCGCCCGGAAGTGCATCGCCGCTATCTGGATATTCAATTTCTGGCCAGGGGTGAAGAAAAAATCGGTATCGCCATTGATACCGGGAATAACCCAATCAGTGAATCGTTATTAGAACAGCGCGATATTATTTTTTATCACGCCAGCGAACATGAATCGTTTATTGAAATGATTCCAGGAAGCTACGCCATATTTTTCCCGCAGGATGTTCACCGCCCTGCATGTCATAAAACTGTCGCCACGGCGATCCGCAAAATAGTCGTGAAGGTCGCTATTTCAGTTTTATAAAAAGGAGCACAACATGAGCGTTAATAATGCCGGTTATATTATCGGTGCGTACCCCTGTGCACCCTCATTTCACCAAAAGAGTGAAGAGGAAGAGAAGGAATTCTGGCGACAGCTCGCCGATACCCCGGATATTCGCGGTCTGGAGCAGCCCTGCCTTGAACATCTTCACCCGTTAGGCGACGAATGGTTATTGCGCCATACGCCGGGCGACTGGCAAATCGTGGTCACCGCCATTATGGAAACCATGCGCCGTCGCGGCGCAAACAGCGCTTTTGGGCTGGCTTCCAGCGACGAAGAACAGCGTAAAGCCTGCGTGGCGTATTACCGTCATCTGCAGCAAAAAATCAACCATATCAATGCGACCCACGCCGGAAAAGTGATTGCGCTGGAGCTGCATGCCGCACCCAATGCCAGCAATCCAAATGTTGCGCAGGCCACCGATGCGTTTGCCCGTTCGCTGAAAGAGATTACCTCCTGGGACTGGTCCTGCGATCTGGTGCTGGAACATTGCGATGCCATGACCGGCATTGCGCCGCGCAAAGGCTTTCTGCCGTTAGACAATGTGCTGGAGGTCATTGCCGGGTATGACATCAGCGTGTGCATTAACTGGGCGCGATCGGCCATTGAAGGACAGAACCCCGCCCTGGCGTTGACCCACACGCAGCAGGTCAAACGGGCTGGAAAACTGGGTGCGCTGATGTTCTCCGGTACCACTATCACAGGAGACTACGGTGAGTGGCAGGACTTACACGCCCCGTTTGCCCCATTCTGCCCACAAAGCCTGATGACCACCGACCATGCCCGCGAATTATTCGCCTGCGCAGAAGCCGAACCATTGCAATTTGCCGGTATTAAATTGCTGGAAATAAACGCCAATGCAGATGTGAACCATCGCGTAGCAATATTGCGCGACGGTATCGCGACGTTAAATAAAGCAAAAATATAAAAATAAAATACTACTCTACGAGAATATTAATATGAACATGACCTCTCGCCCTACACTCAAAGATATACCCCGTCAGCGCTGGCTGCGGATTATTCCACCTATTTTAATCGCCTGTATTATTTCTTATATGGACCGCGTCAATATCGCCTTCGCGATGCCGGGCGGAATGGATGCCGAATTAGGTATTTCCGCCACCATGGCGGGACTGGCTGGCGGTATTTTCTTTATCGGTTATCTGTTTTTACAAGTTCCCGGCGGAAAAATTGCCGTTCACGGCAGCGGCAAGAAATTTATCGGCTGGTCGCTGGTTGCCTGGGCGGTTATTTCCGTCCTCACGGGGTTAATCACTAATCAGTACCAACTGCTGGTTCTGCGCTTTTTACTCGGCGTTGCCGAAGGCGGCATGCTGCCGGTGGTGCTGACGATGATCAGTAACTGGTTCCCCGACGCCGAGCGTGGTCGCGCCAATGCGATTGTGATTATGTTTGTGCCGATTGCCGGGATCATTACCGCTCCGCTCTCGGGTTGGATTATCACCGTTCTCGACTGGCGCTGGCTGTTCATCATTGAAGGTTTGCTTTCCGTCGTTGTACTGGTGTTGTGGGCCTATACCGTTTACGACCGTCCGCAGGAGGCGCGCTGGATCTCTGAGGCCGAGAAAAATTACCTGGTCGAAACGCTGGCCGCCGAGCAAAAAGCCATTGCCGGAACGGAAGTCAAAAATGCCTCTCTGGGCGCGGTGCTTTCCGATAAAACCATGTGGCAGCTCATCGCGCTGAACTTCTTCTATCAGACCGGGATTTACGGTTACACCCTGTGGCTGCCGACCATCCTCAAAGAGTTGACGCACAGCAGCATGGGACAGGTCGGTATGCTCGCCATTCTGCCGTACGTCGGGGCCATTGCCGGAATGTTCCTGTTCTCGTCTCTCTCTGACCGCACCGGCAAACGCAAGCTGTTCGTCTGCCTGCCGTTGATTGGCTTTGCTCTGTGCATGTTCCTCTCCGTGGCGCTGAAAAATAACGTCTGGCTGGCTTATGCCGCGCTGGTCGGCTGCGGCTTCTTCCTGCAATCGGCAGCGGGCGTGTTCTGGACCATTCCGGCGCGTTTGTTTAGCGCAGAAATGGCCGGTGGCGCACGTGGGGTCATCAACGCGCTGGGCAACCTCGGCGGCTTCTGCGGTCCTTATGCGGTCGGCGTACTCATCACCCTGTACAGCAAAGATGCGGGGGTTTACTGCCTGGCTATCTCACTGGCTCTGGCCGCGCTGATGGCGCTGCTGCTGCCAGCCAAATGCGACGCCGGTGCCGCTCCGCTAAAGACACTGAATCCACATAAACGTACAGCATAAAACAATGCCCGGTGGCGCTTCGCTTACCGGGCCTACAGGTAGCAACCGTCGTAGGCCGGATAAGCGCAGCGCCATCCGGCAAAAATGAGATAACAAGATGAGTGAGAAAGAGACCTTCTGGCTGGGTATTGATTGTGGCGGTACGTATCTGAAAGCCGGGTTGTATGACGCCAAAGGTCATGAACATGGCATTAACCGGCAATCGTTGCAGACCGCATCGCCATTGCCCGGTTACGCCGAACGCGATATGCACCAGTTGTGGCAACAGTGTGTCGCCACGATCGCCGGGCTGTTAGCGCGCACCGGCGTCTGCGGCGATCAAATCAAAGGCGTCGGTATTTCCGCTCAGGGCAAAGGCCTGTTCCTTCTCGATAAGCAGGATAAACCGCTGGGCAATGCCATCCTCTCTTCCGACCGTCGGGCGATGGACATCGTTCAGCGCTGGCAGCAGGATGGGATCCCTGAGCAGCTCTACCCGGTCACCCGCCAGACGTTGTGGACCGGGCATCCGGCATCGTTGCTGCGCTGGGTGAAAGAGAATCAACCCCAACGTTACGCGCAAATTGGCTGCGTCATGATGGGCCACGACTATCTGCGCTGGTGCTTAACCGGCGTCAAAGGCTGCGAAGAAAGCAATATCTCCGAGTCGAACCTCTACAACATGACCACGGGTCAGTACGACTCGCGCCTGACCCAGTGGCTGGGCATCAGTGAAATCGACAATGCGCTACCGCCGATTGTCGGCTCAGCAGAAATATGCGGGGAAATCACCGCTCAGACAGCCGCCATAACCGGTCTGGCGGCGGGCACACCCGTCGTCGGTGGACTGTTTGATGTGGTTTCCACCGCACTCTGTGCCGGTATCGAAGATGAATACACCCTCAACGCGGTGATGGGAACCTGGGCCGTCACCAGCGGGATCGCTCACGGTCTGCGCGACCACGAGGCCCATCCCTATGTCTATGGGCGCTATGTCAACGACGGGCAGTACATCGTTCACGAAGCCAGCCCGACCTCTTCCGGCAATCTGGAATGGTTTACCGCCCAGTGGGGCGAACTCTCTTTTGCTGAGATCAATCAGGCCGTTGCCAGCTTACCGAAAGCTGGTAGCGATCTTTTCTTCCTGCCCTTTTTGTACGGCAGCAACGCCGGACTGGAGATGACCAGCGGCTTTTATGGCATGCAGGCGATACACACTCGCGCCCACTTATTGCAGTCGATCTACGAAGGCGTGGTTTTCAGCCACATGACCCACCTCAACCGCATGCGCGAACGTTTTACGCAGGCGCATACCCTGCGCGTCACCGGCGGCCCGGCGCACTCCGACATCTGGATGCAAATGCTGGCAGACGTCAGCGGTTTACGTATCGAATTGCCGCAGATTGAAGAGACCGGTTGCTTTGGCGCTGCGCTCGCCGCCCGCGTCGGCACCGGCGTTTATTCCAACTTCAGCGACGCCCAGCGCAGCCTGGAGCACCCGGTGCGCACGTTATTGCCGGACGCCGCCGCGCAGGCGAGCTACCAGCGTAAATACCGCCAATACCTGGATTTAATTACCGCACTACAGGGCTACCACGCCCGCATTAAGGAGCACGAATGATGAGTCGACCATTACTGCAACTGGCGCTCGACCACACCAGCCTTGAAGCCGCACAACGCGACGTCGCGCTGCTACATGAGAGCGTCGATATCGTTGAGGCGGGGACGATTCTCTGCTTAACCGAAGGGCTGAGCGCCGTGAAAGCCCTGCGCGCTCAGTGCCCGAATAAAATCATCGTCGCCGACTGGAAAGTGGCCGATGCGGGCGAAACCCTTGCACAGCAAGCCTTTGGAGCTGGTGCCAACTGGATGACCATCATCTGTGCTGCGCCGTTGGCGACGGTAGAGAAAGGTCATGGCGTCGCGCAGTCCTGCGGCGGCGAAATTCAGATGGAGCTGTTCGGTAACTGGACGCTGGATGATGCCCGCGACTGGTATCGCGTTGGCGTTCGCCAGGCGATTTACCATCGTGGCCGCGATGCGCAGGCCAGCGGACAACAGTGGGGAGAAGCAGACCTGGCGCGCATGAAGGCGCTTTCTGATATTGGTCTGGAACTGTCGATTACCGGTGGGATCACCCCCGCCGATCTGCCGTTGTTCCGCGATATTAACGTCAAAGCTTTTATTGCCGGGCGCGCGCTGGCGGGAGCGCAAAACCCAGCGCAGGTTGCAGGCGAATTTCATGCGCAAATCGACGCCATCTGGGGAACTCAGCATGCGTAATCATCCATTAGGTATCTATGAAAAAGCGCTGGCGAAAGACCTCAGTTGGCCAGAACGGCTGGTGCTGGCAAAAAGCTGCGGTTTTGATTTCGTCGAGATGTCGGTGGATGAAACCGATGAACGTTTGTCGCGCCTCGACTGGAGCCCTGCTCAGCGTGCATCGCTGGTGAGTGCGATGCTGGAAACCGGCGTGGCAATCCCTTCAATGTGCCTGTCAGCCCACCGTCGGTTTCCTTTTGGCAGCCGCGATGAAGCCGTGCGTGAGCGGGCGCGAGAAATAATGAGCAAAGCCATTCGCCTGGCGCGCGATTTAGGCATTCGCACCATTCAACTGGCAGGCTACGACGTCTATTACGAAGAACATGACGCAGGCACGCAGCAGCGCTTTGCCGAAGGACTGGCATGGGCAGTGGAGCAGGCTGCCGCTGCGCAGGTGATGCTGGCGGTAGAAATCATGGATACCGCGTTTATGAACTCGATCAGCAAGTGGAAAAAGTGGGACCAGATGTTGTCCTCGCCGTGGTTCACCGTCTATCCGGACGTGGGCAATCTAAGCGCCTGGGGGAATGATGTCACTGCCGAATTGACGCTGGGCATTGACCGCATCGCTGCTATCCACCTGAAAGACACGCTGCCGGTAACCGAAACCCATCCGGGCCAGTTTCGCGATGTGCCGTTTGGCGAAGGGTGCGTGGACTTTGTTGGCATCTTCAAAACGCTGCATCAGCTGAACTATCGCGGGTCGTTTCTGATTGAAATGTGGACTGAAAAAGCGAAAGAGCCGGTACTGGAAATTATCCAGGCACGGCGCTGGATAGAAGCACGCATGCAGGAAGGAGGATTTCCATGTTAGAACAACTGAAAGCCGAGGTGCTGGCGGCAAACCTGGCGCTCCCGGCTCATGGCTTAGTCACCTTTACCTGGGGCAACGTCAGCGCAGTGGATGAAACACGTAAACTGATGGTGATTAAGCCATCCGGCGTGGAATATGAGGTGATGACCGCCGACGACATGGTGGTGGTGGATATTGCCAGCGGCAACGTAGTGGAAGGCAGTAAAAAACCGTCGTCCGACACGCCAACCCATCTGGCGCTGTATCGTCGTTATCCACAGATCGGCGGGATCGTCCATACCCATTCTCGCCATGCGACGATCTGGTCGCAGGCGGGTCTGGATCTCCCTGCATGGGGCACCACGCATGCCGATTATTTCTATGGTTCTATTCCGTGTACGCGTCTGATGACTGCTGAAGAGATCAACGGGGAATATGAATATCAAACCGGAGAGGTGATCATTCAGACCTTCGAGCAGCGCGATCTCAATCCGCTGCAGGTTCCGGCGGTATTGGTGCACTCCCACGGACCATTCGCCTGGGGTAAAGACGCGGCAGACGCGGTGCATAACGCCGTGGTGCTCGAAGAGTGCGCCTACATGGGGTTGTTCTCTCGCCAGTTAGCCCCGCAGTTGCCGGATATGCAGTCTGAGCTGCTGGATAAACATTATCTGCGCAAACACGGAGCGAATGCCTATTACGGGCAATAACGGGTCAGGCGCTATTGATATGTTCTTTGCAATAGCGCCGTTTCCACGCCGCGGGCGTCAAGCTGGTGTGCTTGTGGAATATTTTGCGAAAATAACCCACGTCATTAAAACCACATTTCATTGCCACCTCGGTTAGCGACAGCGAGTCACTGATTAACAGTTTTTCTGCCGCCCTTACCCGCTGACGGTGCAACGCTTCGGTTAGCGTCAGCCGGAAAGCGCCACGGAAAACGCGCCCCAGATAATCCGCATTGCAATGCAGCTCTTTCGCCAACGTTGAGGCGGAAATCGGCAGGTGGAACCGGGTGTGAATGATTTGCTGCGCTTTCCAGGCCAACGCATTCCCGGGGCTGTCGACAGGTTGCTCGCTGGCGGCTGCGGATATTTGCTGCAAAATCAGCAGCAGGATCAGTTCCAGCGCCATGCTGCGATGTATATTTTCCTGCTCGCGTAAGAACTGGCGAAACAGCGAAATAATATATTGTGGCTCGCTCACCCGGGTATGTTGAGGGATAGCAAGTAACGGTTCCGTTATTGATGCGTCGCTTTCTGCCGTCACCTCAAAATGCAGCCAGTAAAATTTCAAATCAGCCGGAAATTGCCCAACGCCAATATGCAAGCGCTGCGGCCACAGCAGCAAACTTTCCCCAGCATTCACGCAAAAAACCGTATGGTCTTCGCGAATCGTTAATGTCCCTTTTTCAACAAAGATAATCTCCCAGGAGTGCAATTGCCGCGCCGGATGGCTACCCACGCCTCGGGAAATAAATAACCCACCATTTTGCACTTTAATCGGAAGAGACATGGACAATTCGAGCATATATATTCAAATTCCCACTTTTCGTATTATTAAAAATACCTTTATCATTGATTATTAATCATAAAATTACTTTTCACCGGATCGAAATCACATTTTCATTATAAAGTCGGAATTGTCATCTTTTTATACTTTTCCCTTCCCTTGTTGCGCTAAACATTTCGTGCAGAATAAATAACGTACTTTGCAAATTACCACTAAAAAACCCGCAATGTAGCGGGACACTTTCTGAACATCATCTCCGGGAGTTATTTATGACTTCGGCTCCGATTACAACATCTGATTTGGCACAGCGTGCCCAAGACGACAAATTATCCCTGCGTGAAAAAATTGGTTATGGGCTAGGCGATGCGGGCGGGACGGTAATTACCTGCCTGATCATGAACTTTCTGACATTTTTCTACACCGATGTCTTCGGGTTAACGCCTGCGCTGGTCGGCACATTATTTATTGCTTTGCGTGTATTTGACGCCATTTCCGACCCCATTATGGGCGTGCTGGCCGACCGCACACAAAGCCGTTGGGGGCGCTTTCGCCCGTGGCAACTGTGGGTCGCGGTTCCGATCGGTATTATTGGCGTGCTCACTTTTACCGTCCCGGACGCCAGCATGGGGGTCAAGATCGCCTGGGCATTCGGCACCTATCTCCTGCTCTCTGTCGGCTATACCGCCATCAACGTACCGTATTGTGCGCTGATCAACACCATGACGACTCGCCATAACGAGGTGATCGCCTGTCAGTCCTGGCGCTTTGTGCTGTGCGGCGTGGCGGGATTCCTGGTCTCTGTTGGCCTGCCGTGGATGGTGGATATTCTGGGTCAGGGCAATGCCGCACAGGGTTATCAGTTTGGCGTGGGCATCCTGTGTGCCATCGCGGTGGTGATGTTCCTGTGCTGCTTCTTCTGGGTACGCGAGCGTGTGCCACTGGCAATGATGGGAAAATTTACCCTGCGTGAGCACATTGGCGGGCTGCGCAAAAACGATCAGCTATTGTTGATGCTGGTAATGTCTTTCCTGTTGATCAACGTCTTCAATATTCGTGGCGGCGGGTACATGTATTTTATTACCTACGTGCTGGAAGGTAGCACCGCCTATACGTCGCTGTTTTTCACCATGGTGACCTTCGCGTCCATCATTGGTTCAGTGATCGTCAGCCCTCTGACCCGTCGCATCGATACCGTCAAACTCTATTACTACACCAACCTGGTACTGGCCGCGCTGGCGGTAATGATGTGGTTCCTGCCAACCGGCCCGGCTTATCAGACGCTGTGGCTGGCGGTGATCCTCGGTAATGGCATTATTTTAGGCTTCACGCTGCCGTTGCACTTCTCGCTGATGGCCTTCGCCGACGATTACGGCGAGTGGAAAACCGGCGTGCGTTCCTCCGGCATGAATTTCGCCTTTAACCTGTTTTTCATCAAGCTGGCCTGGGCCTCAAGTGCGGGGATCATCAGCCTGCTGTTTATTTTTGTCGCCTATCAGCCGGGCGCCGGTAATCAAACCGCCAGTTCGCTGCAAGGGATTACTGCGATGGAAACGCTGCTGCCCGCGCTGTTCCACCTGCTGCTGGCGCTATCTGTCCGCATCTGCAAACTCAATAACCCGATGATGTCGCGTATTTCCACCGATCTGCGTCAGCGTCATGTACAGCCTTAAGGAGCACGAAATGAACGTACTGGAAGTCGACCTGCATAAGCTCACCGTCAGCGATCCGTTCCTCGGACAATATCAGCAGTTGGTGCGTGACGTGGTGATCCCCTATCAATGGGATGCGCTCAATGACCGCATTGCAGAGGCGGAACCCAGCCATGCGATAGAGAATTTCCGTATCGCCGCAGGTCTGCAGGATGGCGAGTTTTACGGGATGGTTTTTCAGGATAGCGACGTGGCGAAATGGCTGGAGGCCGTTGCCTGGTCCCTGTGCCAGAAACCCGATGCGGAACTTGAAAAAACAGCCGATGACGTCATTGAACTGGTGGCGGCTGCGCAGTGTGAAGATGGCTATCTCAATACTTACTTCACAGTGAAAGCACCGGATGAACGCTGGACCAACCTCGCCGAGTGTCATGAGCTGTACTGCGCCGGTCATTTAATTGAAGCGGGCGTCGCGTTCTTCCAGGCGACGGGAAAACGCCGTTTGTTAGAGGTGGTGTGTCGCCTGGCGGATCACATCGACAGCGTGTTTGGACTCGGGGAGAATCAACTGCGCGGCTACCCCGGACACCCGGAAATCGAGCTGGCGTTAATGCGCTTATACGAAGTGACCCAGCAACCTCGCTATATGGCGCTGGTAAATTACTTTGTTGAGCAGCGCGGCGCACAGCCTCATTTCTACGACGAAGAGTACGAAAAACGCGGAAAAACCTCTTACTGGCACACCTACGGCCCGGCGTGGATGGTGAAGGACAAGCCCTACAGCCAGGCACATCAGCCTATTTCAGAACAGCAAACGGCTATCGGTCATGCGGTACGCTTTGTCTACCTGATGACCGGCGTGGCGCATCTGGCACGCTTAAGCCAGGACGAAGGCAAGCGTCAGGATTGCCTGCGTCTGTGGAAAAACATGGCCCAGCGCCAGTTGTATATTACCGGCGGGATCGGCTCGCAAAGCAGTGGTGAGGCATTTAGCAGCGATTACGATCTGCCCAACGACTCCGTGTACGCGGAAAGCTGCGCCTCAATCGGTCTGATGATGTTCGCCCGCAGAATGCTGGAAATGGAGGCCGACAGTCAGTATGCCGACGTGATGGAGCGCGCACTGTACAATACGGTACTTGGCGGCATGGCACTCGACGGCAAGCATTTCTTCTACGTTAATCCGCTAGAAGTGCACCCTAAATCATTAAAATTTAATCATATTTATGACCACGTGAAGCCCGTTCGTCAGCGCTGGTTCGGCTGCGCCTGCTGTCCACCGAATATCGCCCGTGTGTTAACCTCAATTGGTCATTACCTCTACACGCCACGTCAGGACGCGCTGTATATCAATATGTACGTGGGCAATAGCATGGAGGTCCCTGTTGCAAATGGCTCGCTTAAGCTACGTATTAGCGGGGATTACCCATGGCATGAACAGGTAAAAATCGCCATCGAATCACCGCAGTCGGTGTATCACACCCTCGCACTGCGCCTGCCAGACTGGTGCTCCGCGCCACAGGTTTTGTTGAATGGTCAGCCGGTTGAGCAGGATATTCGCAAAGGCTACTTGCACATCAGCCGGACCTGGCAGGAAGGCGATACGCTCAGTCTGACCCTGCCGATGCCGGTGCGCCGGGTGTACGGAAATCCACTGGTGCGCCATGTGGCAGGGAAGGTCGCTATTCAACGTGGGCCGCTGGTGTATTGCCTGGAGCAGGCCGACAACGGCGAGGAGTTGCATAACTTGTGGCTACCAAAAGAGAGTGAGTTCAGAGTATTCGAGGGTAAGGGGCTGTTCAGCCATAAGATGTTAATTCAGGCTGAAGGTGTGAAGCAAAGTCGCGCCGACGCGACGCAGCAATCCTTGTGGCACTATGATGTTTCACCGGCTTCGCGTCAGGCGCATACCCTGACGTTTATTCCGTGGTTTAGCTGGGCGAACCGTGGTGAAGGCGAAATGCGTATCTGGGTAAATGAGCGGTAAGTGAAAACGTGCCGGATGGCGACGCTTCACGTCTTATCCGGCCTGCAACACTGAAAAAATTGCCCTCCTCCATGAGGACAAACGGGTGAGAATCAGAAGCGCCAGCTCACCCCTGACAGGAAAGTGAAGCTGTCGTCGCGATCGACCATCGGGCTATTTTTAATATCATCCGGCAACACGCTATAGTTAGCGCTGGCCAACAGCGTCAGGTTGCTGGTCAATGCATATTTAGCGGACAAGCCAACATACGGTGTCCAGCTATCGCCTGGGGAATAACTTGATAACCCGCTACGGCGGGATTCATTGCCAGAGATGCCGTAATAATATTGGTTAAAGTTTTCGTCATAGTAGAGCACGCCAACAGCCGGGGTCAGCGTCAGCTTGCCCATCGGCATTTGGCGGAACAGAGACGCTTCTCCTACCCAACCGTTGCTGTTATCCAGCACATCTGCCGCCGCGGAGACTTTCACGCTGCCCCATTTTTCATGGTGATACCATGCTGCACCCGCCATCGCGGTAGCGTCACGCTTGTCCAGCTTTTTCATCGCCTGGTCGTCGTTATCACCTGGATCAAACTCAAGCGGCATATATGAGGCAGTAATGCTAAATTCATTGCTTTCGTTTTTTGAAAGAATATAACCTAACGTTGTTTGCCTAAAATAAAATGATTCACTTTCATAACTGACAAGCGGTACTGCGTGAACATTATCATTATATCCACGATAAGGAGATTCATTATATACAGCGCCACCGCCAATAGAAAATTCTGCGGCTGTCGCACTCGCCATAAAAGAAAAGGCAAATAGTGCCACAATATTGCTTTTAATTAACATGCCAACATTCCATTTTAAAATAAGCTACAAAGCGCGTGCATAATAATGCTTACAATTTCATCGGTGCAACATCCATATTTATATAGTAATATATAAAAAATTATATATATCGGGCTTGGCGATGAATAAATTACAACTTAAACACCGGGAACTGAAGATTATTTCGGTAATCGCTGCCAGTGAAAACATCAGCCACGCAGCGACCATCCTCGGCATTGCGCAAGCCAACGTCAGTAAGTATCTTGCTGATTTTGAATCAAAGGTTGGATTAAAGGTGTTTGACCGCACCACCCGACAGTTGACCCTCACGCCGTTTGGTACTGCGCTGCTCCCTTACATCAATGACATGCTAGACCGAAACGATCAGTTGAATAATTTCATTGCTGACTATAAGCACGAAAAACGCGGCCGGGTAACGGTATATGCGCCAACCGGGATTATTGCTTACCTGTCGCAACATGTTATCGCAAAAATTCAGAATATCGGCGACATTAGCCTCTCACTGAAAACATGTAATCTTGAACGGAAAGCATTTTATGAAGGCGTCGACTTTCCTGATGATTGTGATGTTTTAATCACCTATGCGCATCCCAAAGACGAATCATTGGTCGCCAGTTTTATTACTAAATATGCAGTAACGGCCTTTGCCAGCCCGGAATATATTAGCACTCATCCTATAAGCGGCCCTGAAGATCTTGAACAGCACTCTTGTATTCTGATTGATTCCATGATGATCGACGATGCCAATATTTGGCGATTTACCTCCACCGGTGGCAAAGAGATGCACGACTACCGCGTGACGGGAAATTACGTCTGCGACAACACACAGTCTGCACTGGCGCTGGCTCGAAACCATCTGGGCATTGTTTTTGCGCCGAATACGAGCGTGCAAAAGGATGTTCAGGTCGGGTTGCTGGTCCCGTGTTTTTCTGAACAACATGAATGGTGGCTGGATCTGGTAGCGATTTTCCGCAAGCGTGAGTATCAGCCCTGGCGGGTGCAGTATATTCTTGATGAGATGTTGGCTGAGATTCGCCGGCAGCTTACTCAGTCGCTGGAGCAGTAGACTGAGCAAGCAAAACAGCCTGGGTTTAATGATCGAGATACAGGTAATGCACCCAACTGGTCATTCGCAACAAGACTTTGCGCATGACTGACACATGTTCGAAGTGGTCAGAATAAACCGCGACCTGCGCGTAAATCCCGTCAGGTAACGCGCTAACCTCCGCATTATCATTCAGCTCAATCGTGGCGATCACCCCTTCAGAACCGGGCGTAGAATTTAAGGATTGCAGCGCCCCGTTCGACTGGTATGTACCACCCGGTACGGCCGGACTGATAGCAGCCAGTTTACCGCTAAATACTTTACCCGGCAGGGCGTTAAACACCACTTCCGCTTCATCGCCTGGCTCCAGTCGCAGCAGCGAGTTTTGCCGGAACTGGGCGATAATTTGCCGTTTTTGATCCGGGATAAACACCATCACCGGGCGCATAGGCAGTGCGGCGGCATAGGTTCCCGGACGCATCAGCACCTGCGTCACATAGCCATCGCTGGGCGCGCGAACCACGGTCTGGTCCAGATTGAACTCCGCTTCTGCTAACTGTGCTTTCAGGCTGGCAATTTGTGAATTTTCCCCCAGCACCAGGCTGTCTAACTGACTCTGGATTTGCTGTTGTTCCGCAATGGAGGACTTCACCGATGCTTCCTGCGCCAGATAGTTTTGCCGCGCCGCGTCGATATCGCGTTCAGAAAAAGGATTCACCTTCGCCTGGCTTCCCTGCGCATAGCGCTGATAATCTTTCGCCAGCTTGTCACGGGTAGCCTTTGCCCGTTGCGTGTTGGCTTGCATTTCATCCAGTTGCGCAGCAAGAGCCTGCTCTTTATGCTGTGCGGTGACAATATCGGCTTTCAGACGATCGACCCGCGCCTGATAACGCCCCGGATTAAGTTTGAATAGCACCTCGCCTTTTTTGATCAGTGTATTCTTCTTATCTGTCACTTCCGTCACGACACCCGTTACCTGCGGCACTACGGGAATAGAAATTACCGCCTTTTGCGCCTTAAAGGTATACGGATGATTATAATTCATCAGTAATATCAGTCCGCACACAATAAATATACCGCCCAATGCTGCGGTAGGTACTGTCCATTTATTGACAGGAATTTTAAAAATCTTAAATATTGACCATGCACACGCTACATAGGTCAGAACAATCAGTAAATCCATCGATATTACTCCGCCGCAGAGGTCTTCACCTCACCTAGTTTCTTTTCCAGATCGGCAACCCTTGCCTGCAGCTGGATCAGGGAAGAATCCGCGCTCTGCATGCCCCATCCGCGCTCCGGGCGATAAAGCGTTGCCCAGATCCATAAAAAGGGCCAAATAACATGTAAGGTAAACAAACTCACCCAACCCGCAACATGTATTGCGTCGGCATGAGGATGATTACGTTTTTTTGCAATCAGATAGGGAATATCATGCAGAATAATAACCCCATAAAAAATGACCAGGAATACAAAAATAAGCACTCCTAATGCAAAATAATCAAGAAACATATTTGCCTCAGAGATTGGAATAACAAGTAAGAATTCTATTTGGATTTAAAAATAGATTGGAGGATAGTAGATGAATATGTACATGGAGTGCAATTATCTTGTTTATATAACGACATATGGGTTTTTATATAACTGCAGAATAAAGATATGCCCGGCGAAAAACCGGGCAATAAGTGACGAGAAATTAAAACAGTCCCAGTGGTTTATCCGAGTAGCTCACCAGCAGGCACTTGGTTTGCTGATAATGCTCGAGCATCATTTTGTGTGTCTCGCGCCCGATGCCCGACTGCTTATAGCCGCCGAACGCGGCGTGAGCCGGGTAAGCGTGGTAACAGTTGGTCCAGACACGGCCAGCCTGAATACCGCGTCCCATCTTGTATGCCAGATTGCCGTTGCGACTCCAGACGCCAGCGCCGAGTCCATATTGCGTGTCATTGGCGATTTCCAGTGCCTCTTCCATGGTTTTGAAGGTCGTGACCGCCAGCACCGGGCCGAAGATCTCTTCCTGGAAAACCCGCATGTTGTTCTTACCAAACAGAATGGTTGGTTCGAGGTAATAACCCTCTTTTAACTCACCATCCAGGTGCTTACGCCGCCCGCCGGTGAGAACATCTGCACCTTCTTTCTTACCAATGTCGATGTAATTCAGAATAGTTTCCAGTTGACCATGCGACACCTGCGCGCCCATCTGCGTCACGCTGTCTAACGGATTACCGCTACGAATACTCTCCACGCGGCGAATGGCCCTTTCCATAAAACGTTCATAAATGGATTCCTGAACCAGCGCACGACTCGGACAGGTACACACTTCGCCCTGGTTGAAGGCAAACAATGCAAAACCTTCCAGCGCTTTGTCAAAGAACGCATCTTCTTCATCCATCACGTCCGCGAAGAAGATATTGGGTGACTTGCCGCCCAGTTCCAGCGTGACAGGAATAATGTTCTGCGTGGCGTACTGCATGATCTGCTGCCCAACTTCCGTTGAGCCGGTAAACGCCACTTTCGCAATACGTTTTGACGTCGCCAGATACTCACCAATTTCCCCACCCGCGCCGTTTACCACATTCACCACGCCAGGCGGGAGCAGATCGCCGATGACTTCCATCAGCAACAGCACGGACAGCGGCGTCAGGCGCGCGGGTTTCAGCACCACGCAGTTACCCGCCGCCAGCGCGGGTGCCATCTTCCAGCTGGCCATCAGCAGCGGGAAGTTCCACGGAATAATTTGCCCTACCACACCAAGAGGTTCATGGAAGTGATAAGCCACGGTTTCGCTATCAACCTCGCTGATTCCCCCTTCCTGCGCACGAATACAGGAGGCAAAATAGCGGAAATGGTCAATTGCCAGCGGCACATCTGCCGCGCTGGTTTCGCGGATGGGTTTACCGTTATCCCAGGTTTCTGCCGTCGCCAGCAGCTCCAGATTTTGCTCCATACGATCGGCAATTTTGAACAGAATCGCCGCCCTGTCCTGCACGGATGTCTGCGCCCACTTGTCTTTTACTTTGTGCGCGGCATCCAGTGCCAGATCGATATCTTTTTTGCCGGAAGAGGCCACTTCGCACAGTAATTGCCCGGTAACTGGCGTCAGGTTCTGGTAATACTCACCGTCCACTGGTGCAACCCAGTCGCCGCCGATAAAGTTATCGTATCGGGCCTTTAACTTCAGAGGGTAACCATACTCGCCGGGATAAATACGCGTTGAAGGGGGGTTGTTGGTCATGACCGTCTCCTTGCTGTAGGGGTACTACAAGGGTAGACGGGGCTGGCGAATTATTCGCCAGCCTTTTACTGCTTTACGACAGGTATCACGAATTACATGGCAGCACGATAAATCGCCATGATTTCTTCATGTGTCGCCTGGATCGGGTTAGTAAAACCACAGGCATCTTTCAGAGCGTTGGTCGCCAGAACAGCAAAATCTTCTTCCTTAACGTTCAGCTCACGCAAACCTGCCGGAATATTCACTTTCTGCGCCAGTTCGCGGATTGCCGCGATACAGGCTTCGGCTCCTTGCGCATCGTTCAATCCAGCCACGTCGACGCCCATTGCCGCAGCACAATCGCGCAGACGAGCTGCGGCCACCTTGCTATTGAAGACCTGAACGTGCGGCAGCAGTACCGCATTGCAGACACCGTGCGGCAGGTCGTAGAAACCACCCAACTGATGCGCCATCGCGTGAACGTAACCCAGAGAGGCGTTGTTGAATGCCATACCTGCGAGGAACTGTGCGTAAGCCATGGCTTCGCGCGCCTGAGCATTGGCGCCATCTTCCACGGCGATCGTCAGGTTCTCGGCAATCATCGTCACGGCTTTAAGCGCACATGCATCGGTGATCGGCGTTGCCGCAATCGACACGTAGGCTTCGATAGCGTGAGTCAGCGCATCCATACCGGTTGCCGCTGTCAGGGACTTCGGCATACCGACCATCAGCGAAGAATCATTGACGGACAGCAGCGGTGTAACGTGCTTATCGACAATCGCCATTTTGATGTGGCGTACTTCGTCGGTAATGATGCAAAAACGGGTCATTTCAGATGCCGTTCCCGCCGTCGTGTTAATGGCAATCATCGGCAACTGCGGTTTTGCAGAACGGTCGACGCCTTCGTAATCACTAATATCGCCGCCGTTAGCCGCCACCAGCGCAATCCCCTTCGCACAATCGTGTGGGGAACCGCCACCGAGGGAAATTACGCTATCACAGGCATTTTCTTTCAGCATTTGCAGACCTGCGGCAACGTTGCTGGTTGTCGGATTAGGATGCGTACCATCATAAATTACGCTGAAAATATCACGTTCCTGCAGCGCTTTTTGAATTTCACTCGCCATACCTAATTTCGCCAGCATGGCATCCGTGACAATTAACGTACGACGAAAACCATATTCCGCCATTGTATTCATTGCATCTTTTAATGAACCAGCGCCAATTACATTCACGGAAGGAATAAAAAATGTTGAAGCAGCCATTGTACGATCCTTAATTACTCAAAAGAGGCAGGAAGCATACGAGTGATAATCCCAACAAAATATGATCGTGGTTGTTATTTTAATAACATTGAAAATTAAAAAGCACATTAGGTTCATAATCTAATGTGCTTATTTCAATCAATATCTATTTTGTATTAATTCATTTAATTTTTGAATTAATTGTTTCATTACTTTTCGGGAAACAGTAATGCATCGCGTAATAAATGATCATTTCCCCGACGACGCGTAAAACCAATACGGTCAAAATATTCCAGAATCTGAATAGCCAATTTACGCCCGACGTTAAGCCTGTCGCGGAAATCGGCAGCGCAGGTCGATCCTCTCTCCTGATCCAGTTCGCGGATCAGATTGGCAAAGGCCACAATCCGATCGTTACGGTAATAACGATCTTTGACGATCGCCGTAATAATGCCCTGCTGCGCCGCCTGCCGTAGCGCCAGACGCATCGCCTGCTCGTCCGTAGCCGTGGTTTTCGCCAGATCCCGCACCCACCACGGCTCATCACCAAACAGAGGTTCTACTTTTTGCCAGATAGCCCGCTGCTCATCGCTAAAACCGGCCTTATGATCCGGCAAATGTAGCCAGCCATGATGGCTATCAATAGCGCCGCTATCGCGCATCTTTTCAATCAGCAGCAGGACCAGCGCTTCATCTTCCATCGGCAGGGCCATACGACGCAGGCGTTCACGTCCAGGTCCCGGCTCATCACGGTGCTGTTCATGGTAGGTCGCCAGCGTATCCAGAATCTTACGCTGCCAGCGTGCAGCAACGGGCGCATTCAACAGACTATACCCGGCGCGAATAAATCCATGTTGCTCAATCAACGGACGCATGCCGTCGCCATTGAGCTGGCGTGCCCATGCGAAATCGGGAATATTCACCGCCCCGCGAGTCAGATGCAATGCCAGCGCTTCGCCGTCATTCTGCGCATTTTCCAGCGCCGACAGCCACTGTAAATACTCCGGCTTACGCTTCCCACGACGCGGTGGATTCAGCGTCACGACACGTGCGCCTGCCAGCGTCGTACGGGCAGAAATATCACGCAGCACCAGCCTGTCGTTATCAGCCAGCCACAGCGGCGTATCAAACACCAGTTCCGCCAGCGTCCCTTCGAGCAGTGAGATACGTCCGGTCACGTGGCTGGCCGCGTGGTGGATATGCAGCGGCTGCCACTGCATCAGCGGAGCCGAGTGTTCTAAAGAGACAATGACGCGTGAGAAGGCCTCTGGCGGTGCATCTGCAAGCAGCCAGTCACCACGGTTAATCTCTTCTTTTTGCGCATCACCGGCAATGTTCAGCGCAATTCGCTGTCCGGCGTGAGCGTATTCGGTCGGCTGATTTTGCGCATGCAGGCTACGTACGCGCATCGGTTTGTTGACGCCCGTAAGCCACAACGCATCCCCGACGTTCACTTCTCCGCTGAGCGCCGTTCCCGTTACGACCAGACCTGCGCCTTTTACCGTGAAAGCGCGGTCAATCGCCAGGCGGAAGGTGTGATCGCGAGCCAGTTCACGCGGCGTCAACTGCAGCAAGTGGTCACGCAGCGCTTCGATACCACGGCCTTCACCGGCGGCAGTTACGAACAGTATCGCATCGGCAAAACCATAGTTACCCAGCGTGGTTTGCACCTCGGCACGTACTTCGTCAATGCGTGCTTCATCGACGCGATCGGCTTTTGTGAGCGCCACGGTAAGCTGTGGGTTGCCCGTCAGTTGCAGGATTTGCAAGTGTTCACGCGTTTGCGCCATCACGCCGTCATCACACGCCACCACCAGCAGCGCGTGGTCGATACCACCGACACCCGCCAGCATGTTGGACAGAAACTTTTCGTGACCAGGGACATCGATAAATCCCAGTACCCGCCCGTCCGGCTGCGGCCAGTAGGCATAGCCGAGGTCGATAGTCATGCCGCGCTTTTTTTCTTCCGGCAGCCGGTCGGCATTCACGCCGGTAATCGCCTGTAATAACGTTGTTTTTCCGTGGTCAACGTGTCCGGCGGTTGCAATAATCATTTCAGCATCATCTCCATAAACCGGGTCTCGTCTTCAAGGCAGCGCAGATCCAGCCACAAGCGGCCATCATAAATTCGCCCAATGACCGGCACGGGCAGCAAACGCCAGCGGGCGGCCAGCGCTTCGAGGCGGCTTCCACGCCCGTCATGGGGGGTAAAGGTTAATGCCGCGCTCGGCAGCCTATCAACTGGTAGCGAGCCGCTGCCAATCTGCGACAGGCAAGGCATGACAGTCAACGCAAACTCGGCACCATAATGTTCTGTCAATTGTGCTTGTAATCGTAGCGCCTGCGCGTGGACAGCCTCTTTCGTGCGGGTGAGCTGGCGTAACGTCGGCAACTTCTCCGCCAGCGCTTCCGGGTGCAGGTAGAGCCGCAGCGTTGCTTCCAGCGCTGCCAGCGTCATTTTATCAGCCCGTAACGCGCGTTTCAGCGGATGGCTCTGTAAGCGGGCGATCATCTCTTTTTTACCGACGATAATCCCGGCCTGCGGCCCGCCCAACAGTTTGTCGCCAGAGAAACTCACCAGGCTCACACCTGCGGCAATGAGCTGCTGCGGCATCGGTTCCTGCGGCAAACCATACTGACTGAGATCGACCAGCGAGCCGCTACCCAGATCCGCCACTACCGGCACATCCAGTTCCTGACCAATGGCGGCCAGCTCAGCTTCATCAACCGAGCTGGTAAAGCCTTCAATGCTGTAATTACTGGTATGGACTTTCATCAGCAGACCGGTGTTTTCATTCACCGCCTGACGGTAATCTTTCGCATGGGTCCGGTTGGTGGTGCCAACCTCGCGCAGGATACATCCGGCCTGGCACATCACGTCGGGAATACGAAACGCGCCGCCAATTTCTACCAGCTCGCCGCGCGAAACGACCACCTCTTTGCCGTTGGCCGTGGCGGCCAGCATCAGCAGAACCGCAGCGGCATTATTATTGACAATACAGGCATCTTCCGCGCCGGTCAGGCGGCAGAGTAGATCCGCCAGCGCCCAATCCCGATGTCCACGTCCGGCATCATCCAGGCTGTATTCCAGCGTCACCGGCGTACGCATCGCCTGCACCACCGCAGCAATCGCCTCCTCAGCTTGTGATGCACGCCCAAGATTGGTATGCAGCACCGTTCCGGTCAGGTTAATCACCGGACGTAGCGCGCTTTGCGATTCTCGTTCCAGCCGGGCGCTGGCCTCTTGCGCCCAGTCTTCCCCCCATGCTGGAAGCGCCTGCGTGTCGCGAATCGCCTCTCTGGCTTCATCGAGCATATGACGCAGCAGATCCACCACGCGGGTATGACCGTGGGACTCACGTAAGACCTGGAAAGCGCTATCGCGCAGTAAACGATCGATAGCAGGAAGCTGGCTGTAGAGTGAACGCATGTCGGTTGTCATGAAAGGGCCTGGCTGTTGGTGGCCCTCTCCACCGTGGAGAGGGATATCGATATAGGAAGGATTGTACCGTGACTTTGCTCAGGCGGGTATTATCTGCATCAAGCCTTTGGCGGTTCCGTACGGGCAAAACTTTCGCGTTGAAAGAGTGTTTCCACCAGTTTGACCAGACGTGGACGGTCCACACACCAGCCAGGCGCAACCCGACGAAAATTGAGATAGCCCACGGCACAGGCAATCGCAATCGTTGCCAGATTAACCGTATCCGTTTTCAGCGTACCGTCCGCCAGATAACCTTCCAGCACATCCAGGCTGCGGGTAATTTTTTCGCGCTGGCGTAGCAATTCAGTTTCTGACTGCTGCGCAGCGGGGCGAGCCTGCTCGCGCACCGAGACTAATCCCGCATCCATAATACCGTCTGCCAGCGCTTCCAGTTGACGAACTTTGAGCGCCGCCAACGGTTCACCCGGCAGCATTGCGGGTGCAATATCCAACAACTCTATATATTCAGCAATGATCGGAGAATCAAACCAGTACTCTCCCTTATCGGTGACCAGCGCGGGCACTTTTCCCAATGGATTGTATCGCGCCACGCCGCTATCCGCGTTATAGGGGAGTTCATTAACGAATTCGAAGGTGATGCCCTTTTCCAGCAACAGAATAGAAATTTTACGCACAAAAGGGCTGGTATAGCTGCCAATGAGTTTCATGCCGTGTCCTTTTTGCCAACAAAAAAGCGATGTCCAACGAATATCTGGACACCGCTTAGTATGGCTCAGGCCACGACAAATGGCAGGTGATGCTGGTCTCAATGATCCAAATAAAGATAATGCATCCAGCTGGTCATGCGCAGCAGCACTTTACGCATCACCGAAACGTGGGCGAAATGGTCGGAATAGACCGCCACCTGGGCATAGATACCGTCCGGTAGTGCATCCACATCTGCATTGGGAGCCAGTTCAATCGTCGCCAGCACGCCATCGGTACCCGGCACCACCGTCAGAGACTGCAATGCTCCCTGGGCCTGATAAGAACCGCCCGGTACAACCGGCAGAATGCTGGTGAGCTTGCCGGGGAATACCTGGCCTGGCAGCGCGTTGAAGACCACTTCCGCTTCATCACCCGGTTTAAGACGCAGCAACGAGTTCTGACGGAATTGCGCCACGATTTGCCGTTTTTGTTCCGGAATAAACACCATCACCGGGCGCAGAGGCAGCGCGGCGGCGTAGGTTCCGGGCCGAATAAGCACCTGCGTAACATAGCCGTTGCTGGGGGCTCGGACGATAGTCTGCTCAAGATTGTATTTGGCTTCAGCGAGCTGAGCGCGCAGGGACGCAACCTGAGATTGCTCCCCGTTGACCATACTGTCTAACTGAGTCTGAATCTGCGTCTGTTCGGCGACGGAGCCTTTTACCAGCGCGTCCTGGGCCAGATAGTTCTGCCGGGCGTTGTCGATATCGCTTTCAGAGAAGGGATTAACCTTCGCCTGGCTGCCCTTCAAATAGCGTTGATAATCTTTATACAGACGATCGCGTTCAGCGGAAACGCGAGTGGTATTGGCGACAGCTTCAGAAAGTTGGGCTTTCAGATTGTCGATATTGTGCGTGGCGGTCACCAGATCGGCTTGCAGTCGGTCCACTCGCGCCTGATAACGCACGGGATCGAGTTTAAATAACACCTCGCCTTTTTTAATCAGTTGATTATTTTTATCTGTCACTTCACTCACTATTCCAGTGACCTGCGGGGTAACAGGTATTGAAATAACCGCCTTTTGCGCCGTAAAGGTATACGGGTGGTTATAGTTCATTAATAAGATGAGTCCCGCCACAATAAACACCCCACCTAATGCGGCTGTGGCAAGCGTCCATTGGTTTACCGGAATACGGAATATTTTAAAGATGGCCCAGGCAAATGCCACGTAAGTCAGGACAATCAACAAATCCATGATCAAATCTCCGGAAAGGTGGAGTTATCGTCTTTTTTCTCCCCAGCCAGCCTTTTTTCTAACTGGGTAATGCGCGCTGCCAGCGCGGCAATTTCAGGGTCTTGTTCCTTTCCGGTCGGCGTAATGTGTGACTGCATCCCCCAGCCTCGTTCTGGCTGATAGAGCGTGGCCCAGATCCACAGGAACGGCCAGATAACGTGCAGCGTAAATAAGCTCACCCAACCTGCCGTATGGATGGCATCGGCATGGGGATGGTTGCGCTTCTTAGCCATGTTATAGGGAATATCATGGATGGCGATGATTCCGTAAAACAGAACCAGAAAAACGAAGATCAGCACACCTAACGCGAAATAGTTTAGAAACATACCCGCCTCGTATTCACGCTAATCAGAGCTTTGAATCGCCACAGGTTTAACAGACACCTCAGAGTCATTTAAGATGACTTAAAGAGAGGTGCCCATGAGCGGTAAGCGTTA
>NZ_JAOWIG010000034.1:0-4927 GCF_030332245.1 Citrobacter sp. Cy070 | reverse complement strand
CACAGCAGTTGGAACATCATCAATCACTTGTACAACCAGACTACCTGTTGTGGTTACCCCTCCTGCATCTGTGACACTCAGTGGAATGCCACTCAGAAGTAAACCATCATTTCCAACAGCGCTATGTGTCTGGGCATTGTTCAAAGTATAGGTATAACTCAAACTACCTGAAGTTGGGATACCACCTACACTGCTATTTGCCGTAAAACCATTTAGAACGATGGTTCCACCAGCGACGTTGATCGCTGCCGATGGGTTGCTGCTACTCAGTGATTGTAATTGTGAAAGGCTAAAGGTCTGTCCGCCTATGTTAATACTGCTTAAGCCATCTCCTGCATTGATCTGAATCGTTCCACTGGCAGATTCGCTCGCTGCACTTGCATTGCTACCTGTACTTAGACCACTTTCATACACTGTAATCTGACCACCAACATTGTTTCCGTTCTCATCGTTCGGTGTAATGCTTGGTACGCCATCAGTATGTCCGTTAATGGTGATGGTTAATGTTGTGGTACTCCAGTCCCCATCTGCATCTTTAATGGTGTAGCTAAATGTTTCTGTGAGCTTGCCTCCATCTTTTAATGCATTCACGGTTGCGTTATTTGGGTCAACGGTATAGCTGTAACTACCCTCGCTATTGAGTATCAGTGTGCCGTAGTCACCTGCAAGTCCTGTTCCACCAACATTACCTGTTTGTTCTGTTGTTGAGCTTCCTTTGCTGACTCCTGTCACTTGTGTTGCATCTGCACCTAAACGGTCAGCAACATCTGTGCTGTTGCTACTGCCACCTGTGATCACGTTTCCTTCAAGTGCTGCACCGTCTTCTGTCACTGTGCCTGTGTCAGCTTTGGCTTCTGGGGCGGTATCTGTGATGAGAATAACCAGATTCGTCGCTGCTGAGCTTTCATTGGCATTGTCTGTCACTACAATTGGGAAAGTATCGCTTACGCTAGTATCACCACCGCTGTGGTCTTTGCTGCTGTCACTTTGTTGGTAGCTATAACTGACTTTGCCTGTTACTGGATCATAGTCGGTAAGGGTCAGTGTTCCCTCTGTACCTGCGATTGTTTTTGGTGTGGTCGGGGATAGATCCAAGAGTTCGCTGGTCAGAATGGTCGTGCCACCAATCGTGATAGATTTCAGTCCATCTGCTGCGTTGACGGTAAACTCGCCTTGTACTGGGGTCGTTGCATTTTCGGCAATGCTGTTCGCACCAAGCGCTGATCCATTATGATCAGTGATAACCACGTTAGGTGCGCCATCGGTATGTCCATTAATGGTGATGGTAATGGTCGCTGTCGATTTATCTCCATCTCCATCGGTAATGGTGTAGCTAAATACGTCTTGGAGGCTTTGGTTATCTTTAAGGGCATTTACATCCGTATTGTTATTATTTAATTGGTAGGTGTAACTACCGTCAGCACGGAGAATTAATGTTCCGTATTCTCCATTCACTGCTGTATTCAATGCGCCATTTGCTACGTGTTCACCTGACGCAACTGTTCCAGCCTGTACTCCACTGACGTTAGCTTTGTCTGCGCCTTGGGTATCAGCTGTATCTCCACTAGATACGCCTCCTGTCAGTACGTTGCCACTTACCGGGTTAGGGACGCTGTCTTCTGTAATGCTATTCGTGTCAGGCTTCGCAACAGGTGCGTCATCTATAATATTAATAACCAGATCACCCGAAGCTGTTTTATCGCCATCGATATCTGTCACTTCCACTGCAAATGTTGCATTGGCATTATCACCTGACGTATTCGCAGGAAGTGTGTAGCTATAGTGGATAGTGCCTGTACCAGTTGCCGAATTGTATTCATAGCGTGCAGTTAAACCATCCGAGAATGTTTGATCTGCTGTCGTTAGGGTATGTCCACCTAACTTCACTGCATCTTGAGAAGCCAAACCATCTGGAGAGGTAAAAGCAATTGTACCGCTTGTTGTTTCCTTATCAGTAGATGCTTTAGAGCCACCATTATTCAAACCTGATTCATAGACTTTGGTACTCTCTCCATAGCTCGAAGGAAGCGTAACAAGAGGCGCACTATTGCCAATGACTAATGTCAAGTTAGCTGTTGAGCTATCCCCATCACCGTCAACCAATGTATAAGTAAATACCTCATTTACACCGCCCGGCGTACCTTCATGACGCTCGTAACTATATTCACCTGTGGTCTTATTGAGTATTAGAGTACCATACTGCCCTTCGATCGTCAGCGTTGTGCCATCATCTGTTACCACGTTAGCAGATACATTATCACTAACCACTGTGGAGATGCTCACTCCATCGGCACTAATTTTGTCTGCACCTGTAGCCCCACTACTCGTACCAACACCCGTCAGTACATTTCCAGTTTCAGGGGTAAATTGATTAGCAGCCACATTATCGATGTCGTTTTTGGCAAGTGGTGCATCATCAATAATGCTAATGACTAGACTGCCACTGCTCACAATATTACTTTGATCTGTCACAGATATACCGACTTCTTCCAGAAAGTTATCGGTGTGTGATGCATCGTTGGTAACAGGTTGATCTAGTTCATATTCATAAGTAATGGTGCCACCCGTAGATACGCCATTAAATTCCTGACCATTTGGCGTATAGTCAGTAATGATGATCTTGCCATGAGGCGTGTTGATAATAATCGGTGTAGTTGAGGCATTTTCCAGATCTGTTAGCAAAATATTGGTATCACCAACCGTAACAGACTTTACGCCATCACCAGCCCCAATCGTAATACTACCCGTTTCTTTATTTGAACCCGATGTATCAGTTAAACCCTGTTCATATACAGTAACATGCCCCTGTTCAATTAATGTATCAGTAGTATTGTTCGGATTTTCACTGCCGCCATTTTCATCTTTTATGCTAATCGAAGGATTTGCATCAGGTGTAATGGTGATTACCAATTCCGCTGAAGCGGTTCCACCCTGGCCATCACTAATTGTATAAGTAACTGTTGGAACGGTGCCATTCCAGTTAGTCGCAGGGACAAAGTGATAAGTTCCATCGGCATTGAGCGTTAGCTCGCCAATTTTATCAATTGTAACGGTTTGGCCTGCATTATAGCTTTTACCCTCCACAACAAATTGAGTAACTGTGATTGCGTTTCCATCAGGATCACGATCATTAGTTAAAACATTGCCATTAACTGGGGTATCTTCAACACCTGTAATTTCATCCTTAACGGCGATTGGCCATGCGTTTTTATCCCCTCCACCGCCACTTCCTGCGGCTGCAATGATGCCACCAATAACAGCACCACCACCAATAATCCATGGCAGTAAAGACCCACCTGCCGCACTAGCAGGTAATAAGACCTCAAGCCCAGGTATTCCCTTAAAACCAGAAACACCATCAAACCAGTATAAGATACAACCATCTTCTTCAAAAACCAGATCAGAATCAACTTTGTCATATACGACAAAGAAGTTTTCGATAAGGACAGTTTCACCATTATTTAACTTTAAAATCAGGTTATTGCCATCACGTAAAAACTCTGCTACATCATTACGATGCATTTTGGTATGGACAATTGATGCTTCTGTTAAAGTGATATGTTGCGTGTTGATAGATACTTTATTTAAAGAATCTTTTTCTACTACAATAAAATTTGTCATGTTCTGTGTGGCCTATATTCGTTGAAACTTTTAAATGCTGAATTACTTGGTAATGCCCGTAATTTGTACCGTCACGCGACGATCGGGCTGTAAACATGCTTTTAGTGCTTCACGAGATTTAACCGTAGGACAGCCGTCCGTGACTGGTTGATTCTTCCCTGCACTTGCCACCGAGATAATATTTGCGGATACGCCATTTTGAACAAGCAGACTACGTACAGTTTCAGCACGATTCTGACCAAGTTTTTGGTTATAAGTTTCGCTTCCTAGACGATCCGTATGACCGACCAATATGATCTTACTGACAGAAACAAAACCTGTTGAAATTTTTGATGCTACGTCCTGAACTTCCTGACGGCCTTTAGGCAATAAATCATTTAAAGATGAACCATCAAATTTAAATAATGTATCGGCTGCCAAATCAATTGTTTCAGTATGCTCAACAGGAGCAACGACAGGCTTTTGAGCTGCTGGCTGTTGTCTACAAGCCAAAGGATGACCATTATTTGAAATAAAAGGTACACCAGCAGCATCTACAGAAAGAATAAAGTTACGATCTTTTAATTGATCTGGCCGCAAGTCGACATCGCAACTCTGACAATTTTTTTCGCCGCTACAATTTTTAACTTTGAAATTATAAACTTCTGGTTTTAAATAATACTTTGCCGTATTATTGATATAGAATTTACCTGATTCAATACTGTCAATATAGAAATGAATTGGGCAACTCTGTTCATCTCTTGTATCCCCTGCGCATAATTTAGCATCTCTGTTGACATTGATCTCCTGATTATAACCTTGCTTATTATTTTGAAACCGTAAAGCAGAAGGCTTTGAGTAAGGATCAGATACACAAGAGGCTACCACCAATGAAATTACAGTAGTTAAAAGCGATAATTTCCACATAAATAACCCTTGATAGACTTAATGTATTATTAGATTATATGACACATTTAGGCGAATTTCAACTTTTTAAGTCTTTGAAATAAAAAGGACATAACCCAATTTAATTTTCGACTAAGGAAGGTGCGAATAAGCGGGGAAATTCTTCTCGGCTGACTCAGTCATTTCATTTTTCCTGTTTGAGCCGTTTTTTTCTCCCGTAAATGCCTTGAATGAGAGCCTATTTAGACCGTTTCTTCGCCATTTAAGGCGTTATTCCCAGTTTTTAGTGAGATCTCTCCCACTGACGTATCATTTGGTCCACCCTAAACAGGTTGGCCAGGGTGAATAACATCGCCAGTTGGTTATCGTTTTTCAGCAACCCCTTGTATCTGGCTTTCACGAAGCCGAACTGTCGCTTGAT
>NZ_JAOWIG010000001.1:0-284 GCF_030332245.1 Citrobacter sp. Cy070 | reverse complement strand
GGAAGGTGCGAATAAGCGGGGAAATTCTTCTCGGCTGACTCAGTCATTTCATTTCTTCATGTTTGAGCCGATTTTTTCTCCCGTAAATGCCTTGAATCAGCCTATTTAGACCGTTTCTTCGCCATTTAAGGCGTTATCCCCAGTTTTTAGTGAGATCTCTCCCACTGACGTATCATTTGGTCCGCCCGAAACAGGTTGGCCAGCGTGAATAACATCGCCAGTTGGTTATCGTTTTTCAGCAACCCCTTGTATCTGGCTTTCACGAAGCCGAACTGTCGCTTGAT
>NZ_JAOWIG010000033.1:0-2959 GCF_030332245.1 Citrobacter sp. Cy070 | reverse complement strand
CAACACGGTGGTGTTTTACGAAACATCTTCGGGTTGTGAGGTTAAGCGACTAAGCGTACACGGTGGATGCCCTGGCAGTCAGAGGCGATGAAGGACGTGCTAATCTGCGATAAGCGTCGGTAAGGTGATATGAACCGTTATAACCGGCGATTTCCGAATGGGGAAACCCAGTGTGTTTCGACACACTATCATTACGTGAATACATAGCGTAATGAAGCGAACCGGGGGAACTGAAACATCTAAGTACCCCGAGGAAAAGAAATCAACCGAGATTCCCCCAGTAGCGGCGAGCGAACGGGGAGCAGCCCAGAGTCTGAATCAGCTTGTGTGTTAGTGGAACGGTCTGGAAAGTCCGACGGTACAGGGTGATAGTCCCGTACACCAAAATGCACAGGTTGTGAACTCGAAGAGTAGGGCGGGACACGTGGTATCCTGTCTGAATATGGGGGGACCATCCTCCAAGGCTAAATACTCCTGACTGACCGATAGTGAACCAGTACCGTGAGGGAAAGGCGAAAAGAACCCCGGCGAGGGGAGTGAAAAAGAACCTGAAACCGTGTACGTACAAGCAGTGGGAGCCTGATTCGTCAGGTGACTGCGTACCTTTTGTATAATGGGTCAGCGACTTATATTCTGTAGCAAGGTTAACCGTATAGGGGAGCCGAAGGGAAACCGAGTCTTAACTGGGCGTTAAGTTGCAGGGTATAGACCCGAAACCCGGTGATCTAGCCATGGGCAGGTTGAAGGTTGGGTAACACTAACTGGAGGACCGAACCGACTAATGTTGAAAAATTAGCGGATGACTTGTGGCTGGGGGTGAAAGGCCAATCAAACCGGGAGATAGCTGGTTCTCCCCGAAAGCTATTTAGGTAGCGCCTCGTGAACTCATCTTCGGGGGTAGAGCACTGTTTCGGCTAGGGGGTCATCCCGACTTACCAACCCGATGCAAACTGCGAATACCGAAGAATGTTATCACGGGAGACACACGGCGGGTGCTAACGTCCGTCGTGAAGAGGGAAACAACCCAGACCGCCAGCTAAGGTCCCAAAGTCACAGTTAAGTGGGAAACGATGTGGGAAGGCACAGACAGCCAGGATGTTGGCTTAGAAGCAGCCATCATTTAAAGAAAGCGTAATAGCTCACTGGTCGAGTCGGCCTGCGCGGAAGATGTAACGGGGCTAAACTGTGCACCGAAGCTGCGGCAGCGACACTATGTGTTGTTGGGTAGGGGAGCGTTCTGTAAGCCGTTGAAGGTGTGTCGTGAGGCATGCTGGAGGTATCAGAAGTGCGAATGCTGACATAAGTAACGATAATGCGGGTGAAAAACCCGCACGCCGGAAGACCAAGGGTTCCTGTCCAACGTTAATCGGGGCAGGGTGAGTCGACCCCTAAGGCGAGGCCGAAAGGCGTAGTCGATGGGAAACAGGTTAATATTCCTGTACTTGGTGTTACTGCGAAGGGGGGACGGAGAAGGCTATGTTAGCCGGGCGACGGTTGTCCCGGTTTAAGCATGTAGGCGGAGGTTCCAGGTAAATCCGGTACCTTTTTAACGCTGAGGTGTGATGACGAGGCACTACGGTGCTGAAGTAACAAATGCCCTGCTTCCAGGAAAAGCCTCTAAGCATCAGGTAACACGAAATCGTACCCCAAACCGACACAGGTGGTCAGGTAGAGAATACCAAGGCGCTTGAGAGAACTCGGGTGAAGGAACTAGGCAAAATGGTGCCGTAACTTCGGGAGAAGGCACGCTGATATGTAGGTGAAGTGATTTACTCATGGAGCTGAAATCAGTCGAAGATACCAGCTGGCTGCAACTGTTTATTAAAAACACAGCACTGTGCAAACACGAAAGTGGACGTATACGGTGTGACGCCTGCCCGGTGCCGGAAGGTTAATTGATGGGGTTATCCGTAAGGAGAAGCTCTTGATCGAAGCCCCGGTAAACGGCGGCCGTAACTATAACGGTCCTAAGGTAGCGAAATTCCTTGTCGGGTAAGTTCCGACCTGCACGAATGGCGTAATGATGGCCAGGCTGTCTCCACCCGAGACTCAGTGAAATTGAACTCGCTGTGAAGATGCAGTGTACCCGCGGCAAGACGGAAAGACCCCGTGAACCTTTACTATAGCTTGACACTGAACACTGGTCCTTGATGTGTAGGATAGGTGGGAGGCTTTGAAGTGTGGACGCCAGTCTGCATGGAGCCAACCTTGAAATACCACCCTTTAATGGCTGGTGTTCTAACGTGGACCCGTAATCCGGGTTGCGGACAGTGTCTGGTGGGTAGTTTGACTGGGGCGGTCTCCTCCTAAAGAGTAACGGAGGAGCACGAAGGTTAGCTAATCCTGGTCGGACATCAGGAGGTTAGTGCAAAGGCATAAGCTAGCTTGACTGCGAGAGTGACGGCTCGAGCAGGTGCGAAAGCAGGTCTTAGTGATCCGGTGGTTCTGAATGGAAGGGCCATCGCTCAACGGATAAAAGGTACTCCGGGGATAACAGGCTGATACCGCCCAAGAGTTCATATCGACGGCGGTGTTTGGCACCTCGATGTCGGCTCATCACATCCTGGGGCTGAAGTAGGTCCCAAGGGTATGGCTGTTCGCCATTTAAAGTGGTACGCGAGCTGGGTTTAGAACGTCGTGAGACAGTTCGGTCCCTATCTGCCGTGGGCGCTGGAGAATTGAGGGGGGCTGCTCCTAGTACGAGAGGACCGGAGTGGACGCATCACTGGTGTTCGGGTTGTCATGCCAATGGCATTGCCCGGTAGCTAAATGCGGAAGAGATAAGTGCTGAAAGCATCTAAGCACGAAACTTGCCCCGAGATGAGTTCTCCCTGAGACTATAAGTCTCCTGAAGGAACGTTAAAGACGATGACGTTGATAGGTCGGGTGTGTAAGTGTAGCGATACATTGAGCTAACCGATACTAATGAACCGTGAGGCTTAACCTTACAACGCCGAAG
>NZ_JAOWIG010000032.1:0-357 GCF_030332245.1 Citrobacter sp. Cy070 | reverse complement strand
GAATACCGTCGCTGACATCGTGCAACGACACAGAGCTAACGCTTAGGGTGTCATTTCGCCCTCAGCCGGAACCGACCCCTATGAGGCCGTAAATGTTCATAACCCCTGAAGTTGCTTATGTCTGCGAGCTGTTACATAAATATGATGTACTTCCACTCGAATGTGATGGTCATACTATGGTTGTAAGTTGCCTGCTAGATAGATTCTGTATACCGCACCAGCGCATCGTTGGAGAAGTAACGTTGGCTGGAACTGGCCAGATAATTCGACCTCATCTGGGCTTTGTTGAATAAATCAGATTTCGGGTAAGTCTCCCCCGTAGCGGGTTGTGTTTTCAGGCAATACGCACGCTTTCAG
>NZ_JAOWIG010000031.1:0-4078 GCF_030332245.1 Citrobacter sp. Cy070 | reverse complement strand
AGCTGATAGAAACAGAAGCCACTGGAGCACCTCAAAAACACCATCATACACTAAATCAGTAAGTTGGCAGCATCACCCAAAAATTCAACGCCAGTTAATGGGGGGATAAAGTTGGCCCGGGGGGATCACTGGGCTGGCCCCAAAAATTTGGTGTCAGTCCAGTGCCGGGCCGAATAGGTTACTTCGCGCAGTTAGCGCATTGTTTGCTCACGATTTGCTGGAAGAAATCGTTGCCTTTGTCATCGACCAGGATGAAAGCAGGGAAATCTTCAACTTCGATTTTCCAGATAGCTTCCATTCCCAGCTCCGGGTATTCCACGCATTCCAGATGCTTAATGCTCTGTTGCGCCAGTACAGCAGCCGGACCACCGATGCTACCTAAGTAGAAGCCGCCGTGTTTATGGCAGGCGTCGGTCACTTGTTGGCTGCGGTTACCTTTCGCCAGCATGATCATGCTGCCGCCATGGGACTGCAGCAGGTCAACATAGGAGTCCATACGACCCGCAGTGGTTGGACCCAAAGAACCGGACGGGTAACCTGCCGGCGTTTTCGCCGGGCCTGCGTAGTAGATCGGGTGATCTTTCACGTACTGCGGCAGACCTTCGCCGGACTCGATACGTTCTTTCAGCTTCGCGTGGGCGATGTCGCGACCCACAATGATTGTACCGCTCAGCGACAGACGGGTGGATACCGGGTACTGAGAAAGCTGGGCAAGGATCTCTTTCATCGGACGGTTAAGGTCGACTTTAACCACTTCGCCTTCGCCGGCCTGGCGCAGAGATTCCGGGATGTACTGGCCTGGATTATGTTCCAGTTTTTCGATCCAGATACCTTCGCGGTTAATCTTGGCCTTAATATTACGGTCTGCGGAGCAGGAAACGCCCATGCCTACCGGGCAGGATGCGCCGTGGCGAGGCAGTCGAATCACGCGGATGTCGTGAGCGAAATATTTCCCGCCAAACTGGGCGCCGAGGCCGAGTTTCTGGGCTTCTTCCAGCAGTTCTTGTTCCAGTTGCAGATCGCGGAATGCCTGACCGTGAGCGTTACCTTCAGTCGGCAGCGCATCATAGTAGTGTGTGCTGGCCAGTTTCACCGTTTTGAGGGTGCTTTCTGCTGACGTACCACCAATTACAAATGCGATATGGTACGGTGGGCAAGCTGCAGTCCCCAGCGTACGCATTTTCTCAACCAGGAAGTTTTTCAGTTTGCCGGGAGTCAGCAGTGCTTTCGTTTCCTGATACAGATAGGTTTTGTTGGCAGAACCGCCGCCTTTTGCCACGCACAGGAATTTATATTCGTCGCCATCCACGCTGTACAGGTCGATTTGCGCAGGCAGGTTAGTGCCGGTATTCACTTCTTTGTACATATCCAGCGCCGCGTTTTGCGAGTAGCGCAGGTTATCTTCAATATAGGTATTAAATACGCCTCTGGAGAGCGCCGCTTCGTCACCGCCGCCGGTCCAGACACGTTGACCTTTTTTACCCATGATAATGGCCGTGCCGGTATCCTGACAGGTTGGCAATACGCCTTTGGCGGCAATCTCGGAGTTTCTCAGGAATTGCAGCGCAACATACTTATCGTTTTCGCTGGCTTCAGGATCATGGAGTATGGAGGCGACTTGCTGTTGGTGTTCAGGGCGAAGCATGAAGGAGGCATCGTGGAAGGCTTGCTGGGCCAGTAGCGTAAGTGCTTCAGGCGCTACTTTCAGGATTGACTCGCCTTCAAACTCGCCGACGCTGACGTGATCGGATGTCAGCAGGTAGTACTCAGTTTTGTCTTCCCCCAGTGGGAAAGCCGCCTGGTAAGTGAATTCAACTTTTGACATTTGCTTCCAGCCTTTTCATTTTTATCAGGAATTTAAAAATTCTCTGCGTCTTAACGGTGGCGTGCCGCACCATAGCGGGCGGCACGCGAAGTGTGATTACAGGAAACCGTACATTGCGGCGAAGACCCAACCAAAGACACAGGATACGCTTACGCCGATCAAACCAGGCAGAATGAAGCTGTGGTTGATAACGAAACGGCCAATGTGGGTGGTACCTGAACGGTCAAACTGAATAGCAGCCAGATCGCTCGGGTAGGTCGGCAGAATGTAGTAACCGTAACAAGCCGGAGCAGAAGCAACGATGTACGCTGGATCAACCCCGATAGCCAGTGCGACTGGAACGATAGCGGCCAGCGCTGCAGCCTGAGAGTTTACAAACTTGGAGACTAACAGCAGGACGATCGCATAGGCCCACGGATGTTCTTTCACCATCTCGCCCAGTACGCCCTGAATTTCAGACATATGCGCACCGAACATGGTTTCGGCCATCCAGGCAATACCGTACACCGCAACAATCGCGATCATACCTGAACGGAAGACTTCATTTTTTGAGATAGATGCGGGATTCGTTTTGGTTAAGATGATAATCAATGCGCCAGTCAGCAGCATGAACATCTGGATAACCAGGACCATTGACAGCGGTTTGCCACCAAAAGAAGGGCGCAGTTCAGATACTGCACCGAGCACGGCAACAACGGCGATGGCAGCGAGGAAGATCCACATTGCCAGCCAGTTACTTTTCGGCAGTTTTTTGTCTAACAGTGTTGCCGTGTCGCCATACACATAGTGATGGTTTTCAGGTACGGAAATAAACTTCTGGAACTCTTCATCTTTATCCAGATCTTTACCACGGAACCAGCTGAAAATACCGATAGCCAGGATACCCAGCAGGGTAGACGGAATGGTGATGCCAAGCAGGTCGAGGAATTCGAGGTGCTTGCCTTCAAATGTCACGTTACCCAGCATCGCAACCAGCGAGACAACGGCTACAGAAACCGGACTGGCGATAATCCCCATCTGTGCACCGATAGAACTCGCCGCCATTGGGCGTTCCGGGCGAATATTGTTCTTAATGGCGACGTCATAAATGATCGGCAGAATGGTGTACACCACGTGGCCGGTACCGCACAGGATAGTCAGGGTACAGGTAACAAATGGTGCTACGATAGAAACGTATTTTGGGTTACGACGCAGCAGCTTTTCAGCAATTTGCAGCATAACGTCAAGACCGCCGGAGGCTTGCAAGGTTGCAGAAGCGGCCACCACGGCAATAATAACCAGCATTACATCAACAGGGGGTTTACCCGGCTGGAGATGGAACACGAAAACCAGAATAACCAGGCCGATACCGCCTAACAAACCCAGCGCGATACCGCCCTTTCGGGCACCATAAAACAAACATATTAATATTATGAGAAGTTGTATACTAAATAACATTTTATTTACCCTCGCGAAAAACCCAGTCAATTTTTTGAAAAATGGATCTGTGGCACATTCTTTTTTGCCGGAATAAGCATCAAAAAATGGTCAGTATTCGATATGTCCGTATTTGCGATTAATGTTTAAATGTCTGGCTAGAATGTATTTATAACTTTTTGGAAATATTTAGCTTTTTTCTATGGCATTGATCAGAGGAGAGAATCCTCAGGCGATGGGAAGTAGGGCTGGTTATGAAGCGCTGCGGCTGACGCTGTAGTTGGGCTGGCTTACACCGGTTTTCCGGGGGCTGACCGTTGGTTCTACATTGTCCGCTATTACGTAAAACACCGGTATACCAGGTGAGTGTATTCTTTATGTGATCGCGGTCACGCCATGTCATGTGGTAATGAGTCTGGCGTACGGATACGTTTATTTGCTCACAAAAATGTACGGTGTCCATAGTACGTAGCATGGTCTCCATTGCTACCAGTCTAGATTTTTATGTCTGATGAAATTCAGACTAATCCTTTAGAAGTAAAAATACACACTCTGTGAGTTAGTTAATACTTAATTAACTTTTGTTAGCGATTTTGAAATTAAAAACAGTGTGATGTTTATCAATAACAAAATAATGAATTTAACATGTTTGATACAAATATATTTGATCTAACGCAAATTCACTATTTATCTGCTTTAGCGGGATAAAAAGGGATTTTTCATTATTTTAATAATTGTTACTTTTATATAACGAATAATCGGTGATGCTGCCAACTTACTGATTTAGTGTATGATGGTGTTTTTGAGGTGCTCCAGTGGCTTCTGTTTCTATCAGCT
>NZ_JAOWIG010000030.1:0-2232 GCF_030332245.1 Citrobacter sp. Cy070 | reverse complement strand
AGCTGATAGAAACAGAAGCCACTGGAGCACCTCAAAAACACCATCATACACTAAATCAGTAAGTTGGCAGCATCACCGATGAGCCGGAAGTCCCTGTTGTGGTTTAATTGTGGAGCAGCGAAATACTATGACAGAAGATGACGAACTGTTTGCCGATATGCCCCGGGCCTATATCCGGGGACTGGAGAAGGGAAAAGGGTATGTGAAAGAAAACTATCTCCGGGAGCGCAGAGAGTGGATAAAATTAAGACAAACCATTGCGTACTATGAATCGGACGGCAAGAAGAAGCATAAAAAACGGCTGGCAGAACTGTACCGTGAAGAAAAGCAGCGGGCAAAAGCGCTGGCCGATATGCCACCGGACCCGGTACTGCCTCCGCCAGCCCCGCTGATAAAGGTCAGTGGCGTGGTGACAAACTACCACCAGCGCTGCCTGACGCACTATTTTGACACCAAAGCCTATCCGCAGACGTGGGAATATTTCAGCAGGCAGGATGAGAACATGGCGTCTGCCGCGATGGTGCTGGCCTCGACGGGGTCAGCAGCAACGGCACAGGGCATGGTGGCGAGCAATGAAGACAGGGTTCCAGCTGCAGCGTGGTACGTTACTGGCGAAATCAACGGCCGACCCTTTTCAGGGTGGCTGGGCGCGCCCTATTGCCGGGAAGGTGAGGAAGTGGAACTGATTGCCGCGCCGGTAGGAGAGGAGTACCTGGTATATGCCCTTGTCCGGCCGCATGCGCGCTCGCTGACTATGCCACCGTGGTGTTACCAGGGAATACGACGGGCACGAATAGACGCGATGAAAGTCCCCATTTCGGTCGTTATTCTTCTGGCTATTCTGCTGCTGGTAGTGGGATTGTATAAAGAAGATTGGGTTCTTAGTGAAGGATTACGGCAAGTGATAACGATATTTTTGGTTACGGGAACCTTTCTGTATATCTTCCCCGCAATATGGACTATCTGGCGACGGCATCCCTTTCCGAAAGAACAGCTGACGGAGGAGATATTGACTGTTGCTGGCTGGGATAATGTAACCAATATTGATTTGCGGAGATTAAAACGCAGAAGAATTAAAGGGTTCAAAAAGAACGGAAAATCTGTTCGGGTAATGACATCAGGATGGTGGTTTTATTACTATTAGACGATTTTTTGTGGGTTAAATTTCAAAGCTAATATTTTTAACAGATAAGATATTATTATCTGTTCTTTATCTAATCATATAGATATGTTTGGTAAGTATTTTTATTTTTTTTGGAAAAATCATATCTGGATAGTTATATTCTTTTATAGCGAGGGTTTATGTTTCTAGGCTTAGTCAGACTCAATGATCCATTAAGTAGTGGCGGTAAAGTAATTTCGGTTTCGTCCACGATAATTATCGATGGTTTAGGTGTTGCATTACTTGGGGATACTGTTATATGCCCAATACCATTTCATGGCGTAAATAAGATAATCCAGGGTTCTACTGAGTGGATCTCAGATGGAAAACCAGTAGCTGTGCATAAATGCATGTGTCAATGCGGTTGCTATGTTATTTCAACACTTCCCTGTACGGGGATCTGGTAAGTTAAAATGAGTTGGAATATTCCTGATAAAAAGGCAATGCAACCTGTACCTTCTATTAGGTGGGGCCGCGATAGTGGTGTTTTTTTCTCATTGTTAATAACTGTTGTTCTGCTATTTGGTTTGTTTTATTATATTACTCATAATAGTAATTCCATATATTGTGCTTTTGTAATATCATTAATTTTTTCTTTGTTATTTATTATATACATAGGGCTTCGATTATTTCAGCTCGGCGTGGCTCTTGAAAAAAATGAAATGATATCAACGGAAAGTTCTAATATTGATTATGAGTGGTCTGAATGGGCATCTGGTTATATAAGTATTGTAGATTACAGCTATCTCTTTCCTGAAGAATCACAGATACCCAATTTACGTGAAGGAAGTGAGTTCAATGCCATTGGAACCAGGGCATTACATTTTCCAGAATCGATTGACTATACGGCTTTATTCCATGAGTTATTAGCTCCTATAAGAGCTAGATTAATTGATATTACTTCTAAAAAAGGTTTGGTTATTAATTTTATTGTTGGTCAGATGTCAGGGACTTCAGCATGGCAGTCTTTTTTATTGGCCTGGAAACGACTTGGTAATGACTCCAACTTATTGATAGTGTTTTATGTTCAGATAATGCCCGATGACTTTGTCATGCAGCTCCACCGATTT
>NZ_JAOWIG010000029.1:0-256 GCF_030332245.1 Citrobacter sp. Cy070 | reverse complement strand
TGCAGTAGTAGGTCAAACCAGTGAGCAGGTTGAGAAAGATTTGTTTATCGATATGTTGTCAAGCGAAGAGGAAATGGGGCAGGCTAGTGAATCTGAAGTGGAAGACAAGCCGATCAACACGCAGGCAACTGAAGCTGCAGTGAGTCAATCCAGTGAGTCTGTAGTGGAAGGCTCGGTTATTGATCTGTTGGCAACCGATGCAGTAGTAGGTCAAACCAGTGAGCAGGTTGAGAAAGATTTGTTTATCGATATGTTG
>NZ_JAOWIG010000028.1:0-291 GCF_030332245.1 Citrobacter sp. Cy070 | reverse complement strand
AGTGCTCACACAGATTGTCTGATGAAAAGTAAATAGCAAGGCGTCTTGCGATTGAGACTGACACGTCCCCTTCGTCTAGAGGCCCAGGACACCGCCCTTTCACGGCGGTAACAGGGGTTCGAATCCCCTAGGGGACGCCACTTGCTGGTTTGTGTGAGTGAAAGTCGCCGGCCTTAATATCTCAAAACTTACCTTCGGGTGACGTTTGAGATATTTGCTCTTTAAAAATCTGGATCAAGCTGAAAATTGAAACGACACACTGTTTCATTTCTCCGTAATAAGAAATGAAAA
>NZ_JAOWIG010000027.1:0-1629 GCF_030332245.1 Citrobacter sp. Cy070 | reverse complement strand
CAGTACCAGCGTACGGCCCACAGAATGATGTCACGCTGAAAATGCCGGCCTTTGAATGGGTTCATGTGCAGCTCCATCAGTAAAAGGGGATGATAAGTTTATCACCACCGACTATTTGCAACAGTGCCAATTTTTGTACGTTAAGCGCATTATTTAACCAATCTTGGTTCGTAAGTGGTTGATTTTGCGTCAGTGGCTATCGCTTTTAAGTTGTCGCTCTTGCAGTATCGCATTTAGGTTATCCGATTAAGGTCAAACCTCTGAAAATGCCGTATAGCGCGGGAGTACACCCTATTGCTATAGGTAAGTCTGTTCAAAAAACAGGCTTACCGTACAATAATTCTCTATATCCAAACTGACCCCTACACGCTCGTAAGCGGCTCTTACGACCCGCTAACGCGGAGATACGCCCCAACTGCGGCTTCGCCTTGTTGTGACCACTCCGACCGCGCACAAAAGCCTCTGAGCCGCTTTTAGCGGAATATGGCTTTGCAGGGTGAAGGGATGGATAGGCGATCCCTTTCGATCCCTCACTGGTATCGGCGGCTAACCCTCGGTGCTACCTGTCATTTCATCCTGCCGCCTTACATGCGCTAACGCGCATAAATCCCCGTTCCTCAGTGGAACGAAAACTCACGCTAACAGGGTAGTGACCGGGTAGCCACGATAACTGCCAACAAAATTAGCTTATAGGTTAATTCTACCTTGTCTGAAATTAGCCTATAGGTTAATATTAATAGAAATGGGAGGTCACATGTTTAGCGTTGTTTATCACCCGGAAGCCAGGGAAGAAGCCACAGCATTACCCGTAAAAATCAGGGTGAAGTTTGACCGTCTCATCGGCAAACTGGAGTATGACGCCCGATTACTGCGGGAGCCGGACACGAAGCCCCTGGGCGATGGACTTTTTGAGATCCGCACGATGGGGACGGACATAGCCAGGGGAATCTGGGTATACCACAAAGGCAATACCATCATCATGCTCCGTGTTTTCATCAAGAAGTCACAGAAAACGCCAGCGAAAGAAATCGATCTCGCCAAAAAGCGGTTAGCGGAGGTACTTAATGAAACTGGTAAGCCATAAAGAACTGCATAACGAGTGGATGCAGGACGATGAATATCGCGCTGCATGGCAGGAAGAAGAACGTAAGGAAAAGCTCAGGGAGCTGCTTGCTGAATGGCGCAAGCATGACAACCTGACAAAAGCGCAGGTTGCTGAACGCATGGGGGTTACACCTCCGGTTATTTCTCGCCTGGAAAACAACATCACCAAAGCCAGCATCGACACACTGACCCGCTACGCTCACGCCTGCGGCATCAAGAAACCTGTCATTGCCCTGTACTGAATAGCCAGCCCTCCGGGGCTGGCCTTTTTGTTTCGGTCAGTCCCAAAATTTTGTTAAAGCAAGTTTAAAATGTCACCTGTTTCTCCAAAGTTGAAATGTCACTTCTAAGCCAATCTATTTATACATAATCTTTACATCTTTCCCCGGTGACAAAGTGCTAATTGGTCTGTAATGTTCAATGTGTGGCAGGCAAGCCGCCGGTGACTTAGGGAAGGTGCGAACAAGTTCCTGATATGAGATCATCATATTCATCCGGAGCGCATCCCAGAGGGACATCATGAGC
>NZ_JAOWIG010000026.1:0-299 GCF_030332245.1 Citrobacter sp. Cy070 | reverse complement strand
GGAAGGTGCGAACAAGTTCCTGATATGAGATCATCATATTCATCCGGAGCGCATCCCAGAGGGACATCATGAGCCATCAACTCACCTTCGCCGATAGTGAATTCAGCACTAAGCGCCGTCAGACCCGAAAAGAGATTTTCCTCTCCCGCATGGAGCAGATTCTGCCATGGCAGAATATGACCGCTGTCATCGAGCCGTTTTATCCCAAGGCGGGCAATGGCCGACGGCCCTATCCGCTGGAGACCATGCTGCGTATTCACTGCATGCAGCATTGGTACAACCTGAGCGACGGTGCCATG
>NZ_JAOWIG010000025.1:0-236 GCF_030332245.1 Citrobacter sp. Cy070 | reverse complement strand
GCTTGTAGCTCAGGTGGTTAGAGCGCACCCCTGATAAGGGTGAGGTCGGTGGTTCAAGTCCACTCAGGCCTACCAAATTCTTTCTGATACCGCGTTGTGAAATGACTCGCACAGTCTCAGCAAGAATTAAGGTGAATGAGATAACTACGATGGGGCTATAGCTCAGCTGGGAGAGCGCCTGCTTTGCACGCAGGAGGTCTGCGGTTCGATCCCGCATAGCTCCACCATCTTTACTG
>NZ_JAOWIG010000002.1:0-584 GCF_030332245.1 Citrobacter sp. Cy070 | reverse complement strand
AATCGGTGGAGCTGCATGACAAAGTCATCGGGCATTATCTGAACATAAAACACTATCAATAAGTTGGAGTCATTACCGAAATTGAAAAAGAATAATTTTGATATCGAGATGGTCCTTACCGCAAGATATTCTGAGCATGATGAACATGAAATGAGAAGTAACTGGGAGTATGTCCTTTATCAGTCTTTATTAGAAAATAAGAATGTGATGGATTTTTTGAAATCTATACATCCTAAGGATCAGGAAGTTATCAATGATGTGAGGGAGTTAATAGTACTAGATGTGTAATATGCATAGGATTTTTTATAAATTCAATTTATTGATTGAAATTTATTTGTACTTTATAATTACCATCTTTAAGCCTCTAAATTGTTCCTCTTGGAGAACAGAGATATCTATTCTTACTTTCTGTTAATTTTCTATAGCGTAACTCAAAAATAACCTTTTCACTTTTCATACAGTTCATCGCTAGAAATCTAGCGCTCTCCTTCTTGGTGAACTATCTAGGGAAGGTGCGAATAAGCAGGTCATTTCTTCCCAAGCTGACTCGCTGATTAAAATTTCGCGGATCTGGGCCGATTTTT
>NZ_JAOWIG010000024.1:0-896 GCF_030332245.1 Citrobacter sp. Cy070 | reverse complement strand
GACCACCGCCGACGCCGCCATCTTCTTTTTATAGCGGGCGTAGTAGGCGCTTCCTTCCGGGTAGGACAGAACGTCGAAATACTGCACCACCCGCCGCTGCGTCAGTTTTTCAATGACCCCCCGAACTTTAATCAGCGGTGCCGGAGGCGGCAGCACCGGGTCCGGTGGAGCATTTTTCAGCGCGTCCAGCAGTTCTTTCTCTTTCAGGCGAAAATGTGCCAGCCATTTTCCTTTTTCATTGCTGGCCTCGATATTGCGCAGAATTTCCTGCGTTCGCGCCAGCTCACTTTTTTGCTGCAGGTAGTTATGCAGCGGATATTTTTTATTGCTGCCTTCGAGGCTTCTTCGCAATCCGTCCGAGAATTTCAGCTCTTTTTTCATAATTTATCCATGCCATTAAGAACCATTCAACATCCGTATTAATAATAAAAAAAACAATGTGTCCCCCCTGAATAATCAAAGGGGGTTCCTTTGCGCAGAGGATTTGGCGGGTTCCCCGTTCGCTGCCACTCTTTTTTTCGCCGTTTATGGAGCGTGTCCAGGTTAATATCCGCCACGTTTTCCCAGCCCAGCAGAGTGAATATCTCCTCTGACAGCGTTTCTTCCGGTAACGGTTTATGTTTGTAAATTGACCAGGCCGCGGGAAGCAGACACAACCCCAGTAAGGCCAGAAAAGCTACTGCCATAAGTGAATAAAAATATGGATTTGAGAATGCCTCCCATCCATTATATACATGTATATATAATGGGATAATAATAACCAGGCACAAATAGCAAACCCGTAGCGGGATACGCACTGCCGCCCGGCGCGCCTGATTCTTTCCCCGGTAGCACCCCGGCGTCATGCACAGGGACTGCTCCTCCGGCTTGTGGATGGCATACACCAGATACTCCTC
>NZ_JAOWIG010000023.1:0-99936 GCF_030332245.1 Citrobacter sp. Cy070 | reverse complement strand
TAACGCTTACCGCTCATGGGCACCTCTCTTTAAGTCATCTTAAATGACTCTGAGGTGTCTGTTAAACCTGTGGCGATTCATCTTGGCTAAAAAGGGAGGCTGCGCCGTGAGTTTACAAACAAATTTAAAAGGGCGTCTACGAAATACCTCGCTGCCGAAAAGTCATGGCCTAATGCCAGTATTTGAGGCAGTAGTAAACTCCATTCATTCTATTGAAGAAATGGATAATGCCTCCGAAGGAAAGATTGTTCTCCGCATCAATCGCGCTTCTCAAAGCAGTCTGGATCTAGACACAAAGTCCCAGCCTCCAATCGTCAGTTTTACCATCACCGATAATGGCTGTGGTTTTGACGAGGCTAACTTTAAGTCATTTAAAACTCTCGATTCGGACCATAAGATTGACAAGGGGTGCCGGGGGGTTGGTCGCCTGATGTGGCTGAAAGTCTTTGCTCTGGTCGAAGTGGAAAGCCACTTTTTCGATGTTGATGGTAAGCTTAAAAAGCGCGTATTTCGCTTCAACGATAAATCAGGAGTCCATGGTGAAAAGGTTGTAGAGGCTACATCTCAAAAGCCAGGCACTCTTATCAAGCTGGTTGATTATGATGAAAGCTTTCGAAAGCAGGTTCCTGCAAAAGGCCAGTCCATAGCAAATCAGTTGCTCGAACATGTGCTCTGGTATTTTGTGCGACAGGGAAGCGCACCCAAGATACTTCTAGAGGACACGGACGAGGTTTTTGACCTTGACCATTTGCTTGAAGAGCATATGCATGCCAGCGCATTTCTCGAAACCATTACAATTCGTGATTACCAATTCGACTTAACCCATATCAAGTTTCGTGCATCCGTTAATAAAAAACATCAATTGGCACTCTGCGCAGCCAATCGACTGGTTAAAGAAGAATCTATTCAGGGAAAACTTCCCGGCCTGTACGGAAAAATTTCAGACGCTTCCGGTGAATTCACTTATACCTGCTATGTATCTTCCGACTACCTTAATCAACACGTTCGCAGTGAACGTATTTCTTTTGATATTGCAGAAGATGTTGAAGACATACTCAACGAAGTGAGCTTTAAAGATATTCGGGAAGCTGTATTAACGCGTACTAAAGAGTATCTGCAAGATGTCCTGACAGAAAATGTGTCGGCTGGTCGCAGACGAGTAGATGATTTCATCAACACTCATGCGCCACGCTATCGCCCCATTGCCAATTATGTTGCAGAAGAATTACTGATCGTTGACCCTGAAAAATCAGATAAAGAGCTGGAGCTACACCTGCACGCTCAGTGGTATGAGGTGGAACGTCAGTTAGTGAGCGAAGGCCATGACATCATGCAGCCTCAGAATAAGGAACATGTAGAGTCATACAAGGAACGGCTAGGTGAGTACTTACGCAAAGCTGGAGACCTTAAAAAATCAGACCTTGCCAATTATATTTCTCATCGCAAGGTAATTATCGACCTGCTACAAAAATCTATCGAGCGGCTAGAAGATGGAAAGTACGCCCGTGAAGATATGATTCACGAGCTAATCATGCCTATGCGCAAAGATTCAGCCGAGGTTTTCCTAGACTCTTGTAACCTTTGGTTGATCGATGAACGCTTGGCATTTCATAATTATTTGTCTTCTGATAAAACGCTCAACTCAATGCCAATCACTGGCAATGACTCAACCAAAGAGCCAGACTTGCTCAGCCTGAGAGTGTTTGATAATCCACTTCTTGTTAACGACCAGAGCAGCTTCCCACTTGCTGCTATTACTGTTATCGAAATTAAACGCCCCATGCGTAATGATATGCGAGAAGGCGAAGATAAAGACCCTATTGATCAAGCGCTCAGCTATTTAGAGCGGATACGTGAGGGAAAAGTCACTACAAAATCCGGTCGCCCTATTCCGGGCAATAATGATATACCAGGTTATTGTTATGTACTTTGTGACCTCACTGAATCTATGCATCGGCGCTGTCGTCGAGCCAACTTACGGATCACATCTGATGGAATGGGCTATTTCGGTTACAACGAACCTTCTCATGCCTATATAGAAGTGATTAGTTTTGACCAGTTAGTGAAAGCGGCCAAAGAGCGTAACCGGGCATTCTTCGATAAGCTTGGACTGCCTTCCGCCTAGGAGAGCTAGCTATACGCTGGGTTGCATTATAGATTTAGAAATTTCCATCTGATTGGTTAAAAAATTGAAATGAATATTATAGATACTCTGCAAAACGACCTAGAACGCGCAGAAGCGCTCCAAAATATAATGATCGCAAGAGCTACTGGTGCCCAAGATGAGGCTAATTCTGATTATGTACTTCTAAGAGCTTATTTCCTACAAAATCAATCATTGCTACAACTCTTACCTGATTTTGTAAGAACTAACCGCTCCTTAAAAGAATTTTGGGGATATATAAAAAAAACCGAAAAGTATGATCCTCGCAGAGAAATCATTTATAAAGCTTTTCAGCCCCTCTTAGACTATTTAGAAGGAAAAAATAAAACCCCAGCGGATGAAGACATTTCTAATGTGTTAAGGAGATTTGATGAGGATAGTGTCCATACTGTTTGGGCGAAAGCGCTAGAACGACGCCATACAGATCCAGATGGAGCAATAACATCTGCAAGAACACTTATAGAAACCGTTTGCAAACACATTCTGGATGATATGGGAGTGGCGTACAATAATAAAAACATAGAAATGTCAGAGCTTTATAAAATACTATCAAAAGAACTTAATTTATCGGCCGACCAACATACTGAGAGTATTTTCAAACAGATTCTTGGCGGTTGTTCCGCAGTTGTAAATGGATTAGGTACTCTTCGCAATAAACTAGGTGATGCTCACGGAAAGAATAGATCATCAACGAAGCCATATCCAAGACATGCAGAATTAGCCGTAAACTTATCAGGATCTATGGCCCTGTTCCCTATCAGCACTTGGCTAAATCTTAAAGAGAAAAGTTAACATCTTACTGGTACAAAAGGTAATACGGTACACCGGCTGATTAGTTAACCATCAGGCTTAGCAGTTTATGCTGTTCCTAGCTTGGCTACCAGTCAGCTAATCTTGCATGTATTTGCACCGAACACTGAATTTTACTAATATGACGAGGAAATAGACTCATCCTTTGTTTAACCGCTCTTCTGGCGTTTCCCACTTTAACAATCGCTCAATCGCTGTATCCTCAGACAGGAACTGACGGGCTAGTTGCAGGCGCTCTATGACCTGTATCTTCTGCTGCTCATCAAGCATTGCTGCGTCTAACTCTGCCTCGTGAAAAAACTGTTCCAGCTGTTTGTCTTCAGTCCACTGAACCATAATGGATTTCAGCTCGGTACGACTGGCGCTGTACGCTTTTTCTTCCTGCCTTATTCGCTCCTTTTCCAGATATATAGCATGTTCCCGCTCACGCTGAATGCGCCACTCATCAGCTTCGATTCTGGCCTTTTCTAATTGCTTTGAAATTAGCGGAACAGACTCCTGCATCGCCGAAATCATCTGAGGGATCTGACTAATCAATCCACACTGCTTTGTCTGCCGGAACTGAAGTAACCATTTTGCGGAAGAATAAGGCGAGTAAAGCTGCAACAGAAATCGCCCAGTAGGCAAAGTATGTTTTGATACATGAAGAAAAAGCTCACTATTTCTTCCCCGCATCCATCGTCCCATCTGTTCATCACGAACATAGCGATTTTTGACTTTTTTCGCTGGAACATACTCCGTCATTTCAGCAAGATTAAACGCAAAGTACATATCCCCAACACAAATAATACTAGGCGTATAAGGCCGCCATAAATTGCCCCAGCGATATCCTCCCCCTTTCGGATCTTCCTTAATATCAATATCCGCACGATTCAACCTTTCTCCCGGCGCATCCAACGTAACACGGTACCCCTTTTTCCCTAGGGCATCAAAGAAGCGACTCAGGAACTCTATTGCACTATCAAATCCCGTATCAGAAACGTTGAGATCCAGTAATTTCTTTTTCGTAGGCTTGTAATAGCCATCTTCTGTAACCGAGGAGGCTGGCAAATACTTTTTGAGATCATTTATCAGTCCATAACCATTACCTGTAACAGGAGCTTGCTTTCGGGTTACTGAAGACACTGATTTTGATACAACAATGGCAGAAGGTTGCACTGATGGGTTGTGATTCTCAAGTACCTTTACCGCCCTTCCCTTTTTCAGGGCAGGCAGCGCCGGGATTGCAGGCGCGTTCCCTTTAGCTAGCGCTTTCCAGTAACCAGCAAGCGGCCTGGGTATACACATTTCGCTGCATCTCTTCGCCAATAACTCAGTACTAATGCCATACAGCGCAGTTATACGCTCCGCAGGCTCACGCCAGACCAAGTGATACAGCGTTTCCCGCTCCTGAGGTAAAGTCTGTGCAGAATCGTGTGAATTAATCTCTGGCATTGCGTCTCCCTTTTTTGACTAAAGTCCTCAGAAATCTATGCCTGCTGATCATTAAATGAAATCTGACCTTCTCTCCATTGATTGAGGTATCAATGGTGTAGAAATGTCTGCGTCTAGCAAAAATCTATCTGTCAGATAAGATATTGTCCTGAGGATATGCTTACAACAACACTTGGCACTCATCAAGCATTTGATAACCCGGCCAGAGCAATGCTTTGATAAATAAAAGAAATAATACCATTCTAGCAGGGTGAACAAGTGCTGGTTGGTGCTGTGATAATTAACCTCAGTTAACAGCATCAACCGACATGAGTACAGGTGTGAGTATAAAAATAAAAACTGAAAACAAAATCAATGAATATCAATTAGATAAATATTAAATGACATTTTAACGTTTAAGTTGCTTCTGCTGTCTGATCAGGCTTTCCGGAGCTTTATCAGATCAATGAACGCGAAAAAAATCCACGCAGCTGCGTGGATTTTTGTTTTCATAACGACCGTGCCAGCACCTTAGAAACACAGCTAAAATTGAGCACGCTGGTGAGTGCAATTGTAAGCACACCTGTTTTAGTTCCACGCATTTTTTGAAATTTCCGGTTTTTCAGCCATCAGCCGGTACTCTTCCGGCGTCAGGTTGTTCAGGGATTCATGAGGCCGCTCGTTGTTATAGCGTTCTGCCAGCTCAGTCAGCGCATGGATCACTGGTTCTTCACGTCCGGTATTGGGCTGATAAAAATACACCGTCCTGCTCAACGATAACGTCCTGCAGGCCTGGCGTAAACTCATAGCAAATTGTGCCGTCAGATAGCTGACGAGCTCACGCTTTATCGCTGGTTTTAAAGCTTTTTTTCGATGACGTCTTTTAACGTGAGATTTTCCAGACTCAGGTCGGCAAACATTTGTTTCAAACGTCGATTCTCATCCTCAAGGTCTTTGAATTTTTTAATATCGGCCGCTTCCATCCCGCCATACTTTGCCTTCCAGTTGTAATAGCTGGCCTCCGAAATAGCGACCTCACGGCATACTTTTGAGTAGCATAAAAAAGAAACGACATACTCACCCGTTGGTATTATTTTTTTGTCGACGACATCACCTTTTCTCTAAGTAAAATTCATGAGATCAACTGGCGTACGTCTAATACTTATTCTAGGGTTAACTCATGTCTTCTTGTGTCACATTATTGTTTTTTTAAAGCAAAAAATGTGGTTATTTGAAAAAGGTGAAGGATATGGCTCTAGTCTTCGACAAACGCTTAATTCTTTTTTGCGGCGCCTTTTCCATTATTCCGGCGGCAAACGCAGCGTCTACAAGCGGGACATTTCAGGTACTGATGACGATACAAAAAGCGTGTACCGTCACTGCGGGGTCGGCTTCAAATATTACTCTCGGTCCCGTGAATACCACTGCGACAAATACCAGCGCAAGCAACACAATTTCAATTAATTGCTCAAAAACCACCCCCTACTTTATTGGCCTGGCACCTTCAGCGGCCAACGGCGGGACACCCACGGGATCCGGAGCCATGTCCTCTGTCGCAAATGCAGCAAACAATACCGATAAAGTGCCTTACCAGCTGAACCAAACATCTGCAACAGGACCGGTCTGGGGGAATACGGCCACCGCCACCACGGTAGGAAATGGTGTTGCATCCCAGGGAACTGGGCTTCTACAGAGTTTTACCGTATATGCCACCGCGCCAAGCGCGAACTTCACACCTGACGACTATGCCGACACCGTAACGGTAAACGTTAACTACTAAATTCAGGAACACAGATGACAGTAAAACTGCCTGTACAGCAGTATGCCTGCGCATGCCTGTTAGGAGCGGCTATGAGCGTAAATTCGGCGACAGCCAGCGGATTGCAGGTTGCCCCAGTTACATTAACGCTGCAAGCGTCGCAAAATGCCGATGGGATCTGGCTAAGCAATGCCGGAGAAAACGTGCTGAATGCCCAGGTTCGGGTCTTTCGCTGGAGCCAAAGCGCTTATGGCGATAAGCTGTCTCCCTCTCAGGGGCTGGTTATCAGCCCGCCGATGCTGGCGTTAGCCCCTGGTGAACGCCAGTTGATTCGTGTTATTCGCACCGGCCCGCCATCGACACATACCGAAGATGCCTATCGGTTATCAATTGACGAATTACCGCCAGCAAAATTACAAAAAAATAAACTTCAGTTTGTGCTGCATTATTCCGTACCTGTATTTATTCAACCAACGGCGCAGGCTGAAACCCAGGCCAAATTGCAATGGAAATTACAGCAACTTGACGGCAAAAAATTTCTTGAAGTCAGTAATCAGGGAAATGGTCATGCGCAATTATCAGCGGCAACCTTTATAAACCATAATGGTGCGAAAAAGGTCATTACGCCGGGACTATTAGGCTATGTTCTTCCGGGCTCAACAATGCGGTGGATATTATCCACGTCCGCCAGCGATACCCATTATGGCGGTAAAGTTGAAGTAACAGTTAATGGCCAAAAAACAGTACAAGATCTCTAAGAGATCCTGGCTTCTGGTGAAATGTTGCTTACTCAATGGAGCATTATTATCTGGAATGGTTTCAGCTCACGCGGTCAATAATAACCAGACAAACAGTGGAATTATTGGCGACACAACACCTCTTGCGGGCATCGATTTATATCTCGACGTGACCCTGAATGGAAACCCTGTCGGCTTGGTTCATTTTGGCTATGAGAATGAAAAACTCTATGCTGGCGCCAATACCCTACGACAGTTGGGTTTTCGCTTACCGCATAATACGGCTGCTACCGTCAGCCTGAACGATATTGCCCAACTGAGCATTGACTACAACGTCGAACAACAAACTCTGGCGCTCACTGCGCCGCTCAGTTCCCTTGATCTTGCCACCACGCAGGTGAACCCGACCGGCGAAGCGACACCAATAGCATCAAACTCACGTGGGGCGTTACTCAATTACGATGTCTATGCTCAGCAGGGAGATGAAACCAGCGCCAACACATTTAGCGAGTTGCGCGCGTTTAATGGCTTAGGGGTGTTAAGCACAACCCAACTGACTCAATATTCCACCGCGCCCAACGCAGATAATGCCTTCTACCGCATGGACACCCGCTGGCGCACGTCATTTCCGGAAAATATGTTGGCGATAAACGTTGGCGATACCCTGACAAGCTCGCTCACCTGGTCCCGACCGACCCGCATTGGCGGCATCCAGATAGGAACCGATTTTGGTTTACAGCCGTACATGCCAACCACCCCGCTTCCCTCCTATCTTGGTTCTGCCACGCTTCCTTCAAACGTTGAGTTGTACGTCAATGGGGTTAAGTACTACAACGGGGAGGTTCCGGCCGGAAGTTTTCAAATCAACACCATGCCTAATATCAGTGGCGCAGGGACCGGTCAGGTGATGATGACCGACGCGCTGGGCAGAACGACAGTACAAAATTTCTCGTTCTACAACGATCAGCAACTCCTGCGAGAAGGGCTAACAGCCTGGTCAGCGGAATTAGGCGCAGTAAGAGAGAATTACGGTTACGCCTCATTTGATTATGCCAGTGCCCCTGTGTTTAGCGGGACCTGGCGTCGGGGATTCAGTAACACCTTTACTGCAGGTACGCACGCGGAAACCAGTGATGGGCTGATTAACGCAGGTTTTAGCAATGACTGGGTTCCCGGCCCGCGCAGCGGCACAGTGTCCACCGCATTGGCAGCCAGTACGGACTCAGGGAAAAGTGGATTTTTGTACAGTGTTGGTTACCGTTGGTCAGGTGAACAGTTTAATTTCAGCACCAGCACAACGGCGACGTCGGGTGACTACCGTGATGTCGCGACCCATTATGGTGAGCCGCCACCCTCGCTGAGCAGCAATACGGTAATAGGTTATGCAATGGCGTCAGCCGGCAATGTCAGCCTGAGTTACCTGCAGTTTCGCTATCCGCACGATAGCGCGGTACGCTACGCCAACGCCAGTTGGTTCAAATCCGTCACCGAAAACATCTCACTCAATGCCGGATTTAACCAGAATATTGACGACACCCGCGATCGCAGCGTTTACCTGATGGTGACGGTCACCACCAGCGGTAATCTGAGCGCCAGCAGTACCGTACAACATACCAATAATGAAACCGGCTACCAGATCAATGCCAGCCAAACGCCACCGGGTGACGGCGGCTGGGGATGGAACGTCGCTGCCAGCCAGCAAGCCTCCCGGCAAAGCGGCCAGGGAGAAGTCGGGTATTTGGGCCGTTTCGGAAAAGCCTACACCGGATTTAGCCGCCTGCCCGACAACCACTACGGTTATGCTGGTGCGACCGGTTCCCTGGTTGCGATGGGGGGAGGTTTGTTCGCGGCTCGGGAAATCAACAATGGTTTTGCCGTCGTATCAACAGACGGCATTCCGGACGTGCCAGTCAAGCTGCAAAACAACCTTGTCGGTCGCAGCGACGATCAGGGTCTGCTGCTGGTCACGTCACTCAATAGCTATCAAAACAATCAAATCAGTATTGACCCCATGGATCTACCCGCCAATATGCGGATCGCCCGCGTTGAAGCCAATGCAACGCCGGCGGATCGCTCCGGAACCCTGGTCAGTTTTGGTATCACTCCCGTACGCGCCGCGCAGGTTACTCTCGTTAATGAACAGGGTAAGGCCATTTCCGAGGGCAGCATGGCATATATCACTAACGGCGCAGGCCAGTCATCCGTCGTCGGATTCGATGGTATGGCCTGGTTTGACAGCCTGGAACAGCACAACAGGTTACGCGTTGACACAGATACCGGTAGCTGTAACGCACAATTCGATTATCCCGCCAATGCAAAGGGGATTGTACAAATAGGCCCGCTGGAATGTCGGTCACAATAGCAGGAGTTCATTCATGAAATTAAGACAGTTGCTGTTTATCGCTGCACTCCTCGTCTGTCCAGGGATAAGTCATGCGGTCACCTGCTCCGTCAGTAACGTCCAACCAATTAGTTTTGGTGCAGTGGACCCGTTGTCATCATCAGGCGCAACGACCTCAATGACCTTTACCTGGACTTGTGCAAAAGAAGTGACCGACGTACTGGCGGGGATTAACCTCTGTTTTAATATTGGCGCATCGGGCGTCAGCGGTCAGGTGGCAACACGGAATATGTCGTTAAGCGGAACACCTGCCAGAACGTTGAGCTATCAGCTATATCAGGACGCCGGGCACAGTAAAATCTGGGGGAGTCAGTATCAGAGCGGAACCTCGGTTCCCATGGTACAACTTAACTTGCTCAATTTGCTCCCAGTGACCGGTTCACTGACAGTATCCGCTCAGCTCGTCACGCCGCAAACTTCTGCAGTCCCCGGAAGCTATCAGGACAGCTATACGGCAGCCACGGCGCTTATCACCCTCAACCCTGGATTAGTTATTCCGCCCACCACGTGCGGTGATACCGTTGCCGCCAGACTTCCCTTCAGCGTATCAGCCACTGTCAGCAAACAGTGCAATATCACATCGGCCACTAACATTAGTTTTACCCCGGTGAAGGCAACTCAGCGCAATGCGACAGCATCAAATACCATCGGGGTGGCATGCACCAATAACACCCCTTATACCATTGGACTGCAACCCTCCAACGGCAATACTGCAGGCAACGGTGTGATGAGCGGAACGGGGGCAAACAGCGATAAAGTGCCCTATCAGCTCAGCTCAACGCCAGGGCCTTCCGGCACAGTGTGGGGCAACACCCCGCTCAATACCGTTACAGGCACTGGCACCGGCTCCGCTACGCCATATTCGGTGTATGCCACCGTTCCCAGCGCGAACTACACCCCCGACAACTATGCGGACACCGTCACTATCTCAGTGACCTACTGACGCGCCGCTAAAATGCAATCAAGAAAACACAAATAATTATCATATTGTTTACTTTTAGAGGTGCATCATAAATCTGACAAATAGTCATTCTCACGCACGATGCATATTAAATGCCTGAATTGCTACTTGATCGCAAACATTCGCAAAATCAATAGATAATTATTCACTTAACGCTTAATTCACATATTTTTTATATGGCTATTAGAGGGCTGGAGGACAGGCCGTTTCTTGAAAAAAATGTTAAATTTAAGTTTATATGGTGAGATCCACTGTATACCACGGCCAAATTAAGAACATATTACTTTTATAACTAAGGTTTATCATGGATAAGTTATCTTACGCTTCAGATAGCAGCACATCTGCCTGGAATACCTATCTGCAACAAATCGAGCGTGTGGCCCCTTACCTGGGCGAACTTTCCCATTGGGTGGATACCCTGCGCCACCCGAAACGCGCGCTAATTGTCGATATTCCGGTGCAGATGGATGACGGCACTATTCGCCATTTCGAAGGATATCGTGTACAGCACAACCTCTCCCGCGGCCCGGGAAAAGGCGGCGTGCGTTATCATCCTGATGTTGATCTTAATGAAGTGATGGCCCTTTCCGCCTGGATGACCATCAAATGTGCCGCACTGAACCTGCCGTACGGCGGTGCCAAAGGTGGCGTTCGCGTCGACCCATTCTCGCTGTCCGAAGGTGAACTGGAGCGTTTAACCCGCCGCTATACCAGCGAAATCGGCATTATCATTGGGCCGCAAAAAGATATTCCAGCGCCGGATGTCGGCACCAACGGCAAAGTGATGGCATGGATGATGGATACCTACTCCATGAACCACGGCACCACCGTAACCAGCGTGGTCACCGGTAAACCTATCCACCTTGGCGGTTCGTTGGGTCGTGATAAAGCAACGGGTCGTGGCGTGTTCGTCAGCGGTCTGGAAGTGGCTCGTCGTGCCAATATCGACGTTGAAGGCGCGCGCGTAGCGGTACAAGGTTTTGGTAATGTCGGCAGTGAAGCGGCTCGCCTGTTCGCCAGTGCTGGCGCACGCGTCGTTGCCATTCAAGATCACACTGCCACCCTGTTTAACACCACCGGGATCGACATGACCGCGTTGACCGCCTTGCAGTTGGAGCACAAACAGATTGCCGGTTTCCCGGGGGCGGAAACTATCGCCAGCGAAGCCTTCTGGAGCGTGGAGATGGATATCCTGATCCCTGCCGCGCTGGAAGGACAGATTACCCGTCAACGTGCAGAAATACTGACCTGCAAACTGGTGCTTGAGGGCGCTAACGGCCCAACTTACCCGGATGCCGATGATATGCTGGCAAGCCGCGGTATCATCGTGGTACCCGACGTCGTATGTAACGCAGGCGGCGTCACCGTCAGCTACTTCGAATGGGTTCAGGACATGGCCAGCTTCTTCTGGAGCGAAGAAGAGATCAACAATCGCATGGATAAAATCATGACCGATGCGATGGTTCATGTGTGGGAGAAAGCGGCGGAGAAATCCTGCTCATTGCGCACTGCTGCCTATATTGTGGCCTGCGAGCGTATCCTGCTGGCACGTAAAGACCGTGGTATTTATCCGGGATAATACGACGGCAGATACGTCAACGTTTTGAACGACGATAAACGCCAGTCGTGAGTTACGCCAATAATGCGGCATTATTTGTGGCATTATTGGCGTGTAGTCGCCTGATTCATCCGCCCCGCTTTCTGCGTTTTACTTACCCAATATCTGCGCGGTTTGTTAGCCAATAAACATTAAATCCCATCGCAGCAACCATAATTTGCGTTAAGAACCCATAGCAACGCATTATTGGCCGCAATGTCTACTACCAATATTACGCCCGCCATATATATTGACAAACTGATTAAAAATCCCGAATAATTGTCGAATTATGGCATTCTGGCTGCAGGGAAAGTTGCCTGACACAGTGCGATTAGATCGGGCCGGGAAAACTCAGCGAATAACCATGTGAGAATATAATGGTCGATCATTCATCTGCTTCTGAGCACAACGATTTTACTCGTTGCCTGTCTCTTTTCGACAGCGCATTTCCACAAATCTTATCCCTGCTGGGCATGCCAGCCCCCACGCAACTCTCGCCTGATACGTTTTATGATTCACTTGATAAAGCCCGAGAGAAATTGGGCAACTGGAACAGTGTAGCGACCCGCTTTAACTATAACGAGCAGGAAATGGCGAGCTTTCTTGCGGCACTACGCACCTTGAACAAATGGCTCGGCAGAAATACAGATGGCCAGCCTGCCGACAGAAATCTGACCATTGCCGCGTTGCGTTTTTTGTGGCAGCTCGAATATTTGCGAGAAAAACAGCCTCAATTAACTTACTCAACGACGCTGAATAACGAAGACGAAGAAAAGCAGTTACGTAGTTTGCAGCAGGTACGGGCATTAGAGTTAACCATTCGTAGTTTAATTAATGAAGCGTACAATAACCAACAAGCCCTACTTGAGCACCTGAACAAATTATTTGGTCAGGAACGTGTAAAAAAATGGCTGAACGTTGCCGATCGTGATGACGTATTGAGCGGTACTCTTTTCAGTGAACTCGCCTCACTGTTTATTGATAAAGACGAATATCCCATCCACTATTCTCCACTTTATCAATATACCCCTTTGCTCAGCTTTGTTAACGATAAACGTAGAACACTGAATACCTTTCTTGACGATATTCGCGTAATTCGCAACCGTCTGGCGCATCATAAGCGGGTAACCTCCGTCCAAACAACATTGGTGAATTACTATTACCGAGAAATTACTGAGCCGGTACAGGAGGCCTTCGATGAAGGTCGGGTAAAAGTTAACCCTGATCGTTTTTTTGATGACAGCAATGCTGAGGTTGCGCGCTATTTCGAACGGACCGCCCAAAAAATTGACGATCTTGGCGGCGACGTTCAGGGAATAAAGGATGACCTGGCGGCTCAGGCTCAGGATATTGGAAAAATCAAAATGGAAACGGGCATCATTCGCAATCGAGTGGCCTGGGTGCTGGGCGGTATCGTCGTCATTATTGTTGGCTCGGTACTGACTTTCGGAACCTCAACCAAGACGCTGGTGAATACGGAGTCCATCCGTAGCGATCTCGGGGAAGTGGGTAAAACGGTTGCCGGTGCGAAAAAAGAAACCAGTAGCGATCCGCGTAAAGAACTGGCGAATATCGGCATTGCCTGGGATGAAAAAAATCTTCGCGCCGCTATCGACCGCGGTGATACCCAGGTTGTCAATTTGTTTCTTGCCGGAGGCATGCGCTGGAAACTGTATTATGCCGAAGCCGCATTACAGGAAGATCGCCAGGAAACGTTGAATGCCCTATTACAATCAGCATCGTTGATGGATGAAAAAAACGGTTGTCTCAGAATGGCCGGTAAATTACGTCAGCAAACGAACCAGAATGGCACGCTGACCCCCATACAGATTCGTTATTTAAAAACATTCTGTTCTTCTGCCAAGGATATTCAGGGTATTAAAGCGGAACTGGACAGAGCGCTTAATTTTGAGAAAGCCCAGAAGAAAGCTTACGATGAAGAAATGGCTAAAAATGAACCTGCGGGTCGCTGTGAACGCCGTTTGATGGCCGATAATGCACGTGACTTACTGGCTGACGCGGCGCAGTTTTCACTGCAAAGACCTACCACCTATTCACTCCACGATGTGTTATTGAAAGAACTGAATACGCGTCTGATGTTCGGCACACTCAACGGGGCAGAGTTAAAAAACCTGGTTAAGAACTACTGCGTGAAACAAGAAAACCATGAACCCAATATTGCGATTGACGATAACTGGAGTCGCTCACAACAGGTCATTTATAACGTAGTCAAATAATGAGCGATACAACAACACATCCATCGAAAGAGAATTATATGTTCGCATTCAACAATGCATGGCCGCAGTTTACTTTCGAGTTCAATCCGTCGCAGCGTGATGCACCGGCAGGCAGCCTGCTGATCGGATTGGGCGACGGCAATGATACGGAAAGCCAAAAGGGTGTCGCGCTCAATAACAAAGGATACCGTGCAGGTCACTACAATTCGGTGAGTGAACTGGTGGCAAATGCCGACGATCGTCAATGGACTATATGGCGCAATAAGCTCTCAAGTGTCCAGGGAATACAACGAATCGTTATCGAAGATTTCTCTCTGGATACCTGTTTTACGCTGTTGCTGTTTTTGAACCATCTCGATGCCGCTGGTTCGCTGTCGCTATCAACACATCCGTGGCTGGAATACGTCACCGCATGGGAAAGCGGTATTTATCTGGACGGTGATGATACGACGCGTTCTGCCGCGTGTTTGTTATCCGCACTCGCGCATAGCAGCCTGTGCGAGCAATCCATGGATGATACTGCCGTTGCTCGCCACAACATATTGGCCTGCCTGCGCCTGTTGAGCGATATGATAATAGCCAACCCAGACCCCACCGCAGGCATTATGCCCATGCACACGCAATGTTATGCAAGTGCGGTCGCAAGTCTGGCGTATGAGCAACAGATTTACCAACACGTTATCAAGCGTTCGGTGACCTGCCAACTCCTGCTGGACCTCGGCACAGGCCGGCGGCAAACGGTGGTTGATGCACTGTTTATCACCGAAACGCTCCCTTCCGGGATGCTGAAAATTCTCGCGCGCTGCGACAAAGAACGCAGTTGGACGCACAATGGATTTGGGCTGCTGGCCATTTATCGCCCGCGAGAAGTGGGCACGGGCAATGATATCGTTATTTCGCTCAACCCCATTCAGGGGACGCGCCTTGATGCCCTGTGGTCCGCTCTGGAACAGCGTGAAGATGCGGCCTGGCAAGGGTTACGCCCGCACGATACTCCGCGTTTTCTCGAAAGCTATCGCGTGGCCGGAAGCGATAAACTAATCCCAGGAGCACCGAACCAACCCTGGTACGACGATCAAGGCAGAATGACGCTAATTGCGGCACCAAAGCAGCTTGCGCCCGGAGAGCCAGGCTCGAAACTGACCTGGCAACAAGACGTTTTACCCGCAATCTGGGAAAATTATTTTACCCGGTACCTGGATAACGCCATTGTGCCAATAGCTTTACCCGAACTTGATTGCCGCACAAAGGGTAAATGCATTCGTGTCTATCAGCATCACATCCCGGAGGGCGGTGATATTACGATAGTCCCGCTGATGCGTATGATCGATACCCCCACCTTCCATGCCTGGCTGGCAGCACAGAGCGATAGCACGCGCGTCGTCCGGAGCCCTGCGGATCTCCCCCCCGCCTGCGAGTACAGCAGCCAGTGGTACAGCAATATTCTGGTCGTCGCTCACCGTCATGGCGTCACATTCTTCTGTCGCGAAGAAGAGGATAAACATCTGGCAATACTGATTAAAGCGGCCAGTTCAGTAGCGGATGTCAGCCATGAGTATGAAAATTTTCTGGCGAACTCTGCCCAACAGATTGAACAGTGGCTCAAGGATCTGCTCGAATCGCAGCAAATTCACAACCGAAAGGGAAAAATTCGTCGTTTATCTGACTGGTCCGAAACGATGCTGGAAACCAAGGCCCGGGCGCTAAAAGCCATGAATAAAGGTGCTTTGGTCGGCAACGATGCCCTGCATAACCAGCTGAGTGACGATCTCTCGCGGCAGTGGGGATTATCGGAACAGCGCCAGGAGCTCATGGCGCAGATAGAGCAATTGGATCAGCTCATGCGCCAGGCGATTAGTCAGCGTCAGGAAAAACGTCAACGTATTTACGGCGCACTGTTTTCCGCTTTAGCACTCGGCGCGGCGGCTAACCATATTTGGGAACCGATTAAAGAGATAAAAACAACAAACCTTTATGAATGGCAACTCATGCTATTCAAAGAGCAGCCAGCCCCGGCAATGGACAAATTGCAGGCGATTGCCGCAGATGCCGCACGATACGAAGTCTATACCCTGGCTATTCTGCTAATTTTTGGTTTTATTGGTTTTATCCTGTTCTGGTTTTTCGATTTTAATGGCAAAGAAGAGTAAGGAATAACGTTTTATTCACAATACCGTCAGCATAAACCTTGCCGCATCTCTCACTTCCGCTGTTTTATGCACCAATACGTTTCAATACGGAACATTACCAGATGCTAATGTTCCGTATTGAAACGCCAATCACATCAATTTTCTTTTGACTACCCGTGTGCAAAATTACCTTATCGGCAGCGAGAGGTCGCCGTGGCGCTGTACAAACCGATACCCTACATCAGATGTCTGCCTGATATGTGCAGCCATCTCAGGACTGTCTGCGGAGCATAAACAATGAAAAAATTGATCAACCGTGTTGAAGACGTACTGAACGAACAACTCGCCGGGCTGGCAAAAGCCTACCCTTCTCTGGCACTGCATCAGGACCCGGTGTATGTCACTCGCGCAGATGCGCCAGTGATGGGCAAAGTGGCGCTGCTTTCCGGTGGTGGTAGCGGCCATGAGCCAATGCACTGCGGCTACATTGGCCAGGGTATGCTCTCCGGTGCCTGTCCGGGTGAAATTTTCACCTCGCCAACGCCGGATAAAATGTTTGAATGCGCCATGCAAATTGATGGCGGCGAAGGCGTACTGCTGATAATCAAAAATTACACCGGCGACATTCTTAACTTCGAAACGGCAACCGAGCTATTGCATGAAAGCGGCGTCAAAGTCACCACGATGGTCGTGGATGATGACGTGGCGGTGAAAGACAGTCTGTACACCGCCGGTCGTCGCGGTGTGGCAAATACTGTATTGATTGAAAAACTGGTCGGTGCGGCCGCAGAACGCGGTGACTCACTGGATGCCTGCGCGGCATTGGGGCGCCAGTTGAACAATCAGGGTCATTCCATCGGGATTGCCATTGGTGCCTGTACCGTTCCGGCGGCCGGTCAACCGTCATTCACCCTGCAGGACAACGAAATGGAGTTTGGCGTCGGTATCCACGGCGAACCCGGCATTGACCGCCGTCCATTCTCCTCGCTTGATCAAACTGTGGATGAAATGTTTGACACCCTGCTGGAAAACGGCAACTACAGTCGTACGCTGCGTCACTGGGATCACCTTCAGGGCGCATGGCAGGAAGGGAAAGAAAGCAAACGCGCGCTACAGAGCGGCGATCGCGTGATTGCGCTGGTCAATAATCTCGGTGCGACACCGCTGTCTGAGCTCTTCGGCGTGTATAACCGCCTTGAAAGCCGTTGCCAGGATGCAGGTATTGTCATCGAACGTAACCTGATTGGCTCTTACTGCACCTCTCTGGACATGACCGGTTTCTCAATCACCCTGCTACAAGTGGATGACGAAACGCTGAGCTTATGGGATGCACCGGTTCACACCCCTGCACTCAACTGGGGTAAATAAGGAGATTCATGATGTCCCTCACCAGAACACAAATTGTTAACTGGCTCTATCGCTGCGGCGAAATATTCACCACCGAAAGCGATTTTCTTACCGGCCTTGACCGGGAAATCGGCGATGCCGACCACGGTCTGAATATGCACCGCGGCTTCAGTAAAGTGGTCGAAAAGCTCCCGTCCATTGCGGATAAAGACATCGGTTTTATTTTGAAAAATACCGGGATGGTACTGCTCTCAAGCGTCGGTGGTGCCAGTGGCCCGCTGTTCGGCACCTTTTTCATCCGCGCCGCGCAGGTCACTCAGGCCCATCAAAGTCTGACGGTTGACGAGTTGTATCAGATGATGCGTGATGGCGCAGAAGGTGTCATTAGTCGTGGTAAAGCCGAACCGGGTGACAAAACCATGTGCGACGTTTGGGTGCCTGTCGTCGAATCTTTACGCCAGTCCAGTGAGCAAAAGCTGAGCGTACAGGCCGCTCTGGAGGCGGCAAGCGCCCAGGCAGAAGCCGCGGCGCAAAGTACCATCACGATGCAGGCGCGCAAAGGCCGCGCCAGCTACCTTGGTGAGCGCAGCATTGGGCATCAGGACCCCGGCGCAACGTCCGTTATGTTTATGATGCAAATGTTGGCTCAGGCGTCCAGAGAGTAAGGATAAAACGATGGTAAACCTGGTTATTGTGTCTCACAGCGCCCAACTGGGCGAAGGCGTCGGTGCGTTAGCCCGACAGATGTTAATGGGTGATGGTTGTAAACTCGCTATTGCCGCAGGCATTGACGATCCTGAGAACCCCATTGGCACCGACCCCATCAAAGTGATGGAGGCCATTGAGTCAGTGGCAGACACGGATCACGTGCTGGTGATGATGGATATTGGCAGCGCGTTACTGAGTGCGGAAACAGCGTTGGATCTGCTCGATCCGGCAATCGCCGCCAAGGTGCGTCTGTGCGCTGCCCCGCTGGTTGAAGGTACGCTGGCGGCAACCGTCAGTGCTGCGGCGGGCGCTGATATCGATCGGGTCATCAATGATGCCATGAATGCCCTTGACGCCAAGCGTGAGCAACTGGGTTTACCTTCGTCGTCTGTTGCGAAGACAGCACCCGCTGAATTGTCACCCGATGCCGATGCTCGTTCGGTTGCCGTGACCGTAAGAAACCCCAACGGTATACATGTTCGCCCGGCATCGCGGCTGGTCTCCACATTGTCTGGCTTTAATGCCGACATATGGCTGGAAAAAAACGGCAAATGCGTCGTCCCTGACAGCCTGAATCAGATAGCACTGCTGCAGGTGCGCTGTAATGACACGCTGCGTCTGATTGCTAAAGGTGAACAGGCAGACGCGGCGCTGGCTGCGTTTACACAGCTGGCGGCTGAGAATTTTGGCGAGTCCGTCGAAGAAGCACGCGCTGAAAGCATCGCAGTACCGGTGCCAGCGCTGGCAACGGGTACGGCATTTTGCTATACGCCGTTCTCACCGCAAGTCACCCATCGCCCGACCGCGGATGTGCAGGACGAGCAGCAGCGGCTAAAAGCGGCCATTCAACGCACACTCGACGACCTGAGTGATTTAACCGCGCTGGCAGAGGAGAAGTATTCCGCTGATATCGCCGCCATTTTCTCTGGTCATCACACGCTGCTCGACGATCCTGAGCTTTTCGATATGGCCTGTGATTTGATGCGCGAAGAGCAGTGTAGCGCAGCATATGCCTGGCATAACGTACTGCGCGATCTGAGTCAGCAGTATCTGCAACTCGACGATCCTTATTTACAGGCGCGATACATTGATATTGAGGATTTGCTGTCCCGTACGCTGCAACATTTGACCGGCGAAAGTGCCCGTATCCCCGCGTCTATTCGACCGACCATTCTGGTCGCCGATGTCATCTATCCGTCTACCGTGCTGCAACTCGACCCACTCACGATCAAAGGGATCTGCCTGCGCGCCGGTAGCGAAGCCTCCCACTCGGCGATTATCGCCCGCGAGATGGGCTTGTGCTGGGTATGCCAACAAGGCGCAACCCTCGATGCTATCAAGATGGGTGACGCTCTGACTCTGGACGGTGTAGCAAATCGGGTGATCCTCGCGGGCTGATACCCACAGCCCACCCTTTATCTGTAAAAGGTGGGCTATTTCACTCCCTCCGTCAGGAAATGTCTGTTTAATCGCAAAATGGGGGGCCGATCACGCGCAACGGTCGATCCTGAACTAAGGTTTTCTCATGGTAGATGCCGCAACTTCGGCACGCCGCTAAGGAGATTAACCGATGATAACACCCGCAATTCGCCATCCTGGCCTGCTCTCAGTGGCGATAAAACTGACGCTCGCAAGCACCTTTTTTGCTCTGGCCTCTTTTACTGCGAACGCTGAGGATTCACCTGTCGCTACGCCTTCTCCTCCTGATATTCTGCTTGGTCCATTGTTCAATGATGTACAGACAGCAAAGCTATTTCCCGATCAGAAAACTTTTGCCGACGCAGTGCCCAACAGCGATCCGCTGATGATCCTTGCCGATTATCGGATGCAGAAAAATCAGTCCGGCTTTGATTTACGCCATTTTGTGGAAGTGAATTTTACGTTGCCAAAAGAGGGTGAGAAATACGTGCCCCCGGCCGGGCAATCACTCCGCGAGCATATTGACGGACTGTGGCCGGTACTCACTCGCTCAACCACCGATGTCGAAAAATGGGACTCTCTGCTGCCGCTACCAGAACCCTATGTAGTGCCGGGCGGGCGTTTTCGTGAGATTTATTACTGGGATAGCTATTTTACTATGCTGGGGCTTGCCGAGAGCAATCGCTGGGACAAGGTTTCTGATATGGTGGCCAACTTCGCTTATGCGATTGATTCCTGGGGGCACATTCCTAACGGCAACCGAAGCTACTACCTGAGCCGTTCACAGCCACCGTTCTTTGCCTTTATGGTTGAACTGCTGGCGCAGCATGACGGTAACGACGCGCTGAAAAAATACCTCCCGCAGATGCAAAAAGAGTACAGCTACTGGATGGAAGGAGGCGAAACACTTCAGCCCGGTCAACAGCATAAACGTGTGGTCAAACTGGCTGATGGCACCCTTTTAAACCGCTACTGGGATGACCGGGATACGCCAAGACCTGAATCCTGGGTTGAGGATATTGCCACCGCGAAAAGCAATCCGAACCGCCCTGCCACTGAAATTTATCGCGACCTGCGCTCAGCCGCAGCATCCGGCTGGGACTTTAGTTCACGCTGGATGGATAACCCCAACCAGCTAAGTACCCTGCGCACCACCAGCATTGTGCCTGTCGATCTCAATGCCTTGTTATACAAGATGGAGAAAATGATCGCTCTCGCCAGCAAAGCCGCAGGTGACGATGCCAAAGCAGCGCAGTACGAGGGCTTTGCCAATGCCCGCCAAAAAGGGATTGAAACCTGGTTGTGGAATGACAAAGAAGGCTGGTATGCCGACTATGATCTGAAGAGCCACAAAGTCCGTAATCAGTTAACTGCCGCCGCGCTGTTCCCTTTATTTGTGAATGCGGCGGCAAAAGATCGCGCCGGCAAGGTGGCCGCAGCAACTCAGGCGCATCTGTTGCAACCTGGCGGCCTTGCAACCACGTCGGTGAAAAGCGGCCAGCAGTGGGATGCTCCCAACGGCTGGGCGCCGTTACAGTGGGTCGCCGCCTCGGGATTACAGAACTATGGCCAAAATGATGTCGCTATGGATGTCACCTGGCGATTCCTCACCAATGTGCAGCACACGTACGATCGTGAGAAAAAATTGGTTGAGAAGTATGACGTGAGCAGCACAGGAACCGGCGGCGGCGGTGGCGAATACCCGCTACAGGATGGTTTCGGCTGGACCAACGGCGTAACGTTAAAAATGCTCGATCTGATATGCGCTAAAGATAAACCCTGCGACAGCGTACCGGCAACGCGCCCCGCCCCCGCCAGTAACACGCCTTCCGAGGCCAAAAAGCAGACTCAACCGACGTCCTAATCTTCTTCTGGTGTCTTCAGTCTCCTCTAAATCCGCGCCATGTCGCGGATTTTTTGGTGCCATGTATCTCCATTTCAGGTGTATCCATTGCATCTAGCCCTTATGGGGTAGCCCCTGTTTTCATCCGTGTGAAATTGATTCTGAACATGTTTTTATTCGCTGTATATGTAAATATATAGCGATTTTATCACTGTTCAGGAGCAACATAATGCCACTGACAAGAAGGATGTTTGCCCAGCTCGTGGCATCTGCGCTGCTGTTACGCCATTTTCCGGCCCTTGCCCAAACACCGCTTACCGTTGCTGTCGGTTCACCGCCGTCACCCGAGGCAATCCAGCGCGTCGTCAGCGCCGGAGCACCTGCTGATATGCTATTGCTGGCTGTCGCACTGGAAAAACTGGTGGGATTTTCATCATTTGATTTTTCTCACCAGGCCGCAGTGCCATTCCATCATGACATTTTGGCGTTACCGAAATTGGGAAGACTGGCAGGACGCGCCAGCACCCTGTCACTGGAGGCCTTGTTAGCGCTGAAACCCGATCTGGTGGTTGACTGCGGCAATGCTGATGAAACCTGGCTTTCTCAAGCCCGGCAGGTCAACGCGCAAACGCACGTTCCGTGGCTGCTGATTAACGGCGAGCTCCGACAAACCCCGGCACAACTGCAAGCCGCAGGGGCTGCGCTGGGTACCGCAACACGGGCCTCGGCACAGGCCGCACTTGCCCGTCGATTTATTGATGACGCAGATGCATTTTCGCACTCGCCCGCAGCAAAACTGCGCTTTTATGCCGCACGCGGTGCCAGAGGACTGGAAACCGGTTTACAGGGTTCACTGCATACCGAAGCACCAGAGTTACTGGGATTACACAATGTCGCGCAAATCCCGGGACGACATGGATTGACCCAGGTATCCATGGAAAATCTGTTGAGCTGGCAGCCCGATATTATTCTGGTTCAGGATGCAGTCACCGCACAGTACCTGCGAGAAGATCCCGTCTGGCAAGGGGTTAAAGCCGTTGCTGAGCAACGTATTCTGTTTCTCAGCGGACTGCCGTTTGGCTGGCTGGACGCCCCGCCGGGCATCAACCGGTTGCTGGGATTACGTCGCCTGCACGCCTGGCTTGACCCCAAAATTGAAACCCACTTTAAGACCGATATGCAGCGCTACGCAGAATTGTTCTGGCACACCTCATTAAGCGATGCACAGTTTCAAAAGCTGGTGACACCCTGATGAGAATGACTACGCTGAGTGCTCTGATGATCGCAGCCATTGCCGTGTGTGTCATCGTCGCAACGGTTTCAGGTGCATATCGCCTGGATGCCCAGCAGGTGATGAACCTCATTGCTGACCATCCGGGCGTGCCGCCCCAGGACAAAATCGTCTTCTGGCAGATTCGATTGCCACGCATTCTGGCTGCATTGCTGCTGGGCGCGGCACTGGCGGGCGCAGGGACCACTTATCAGGGTATGTTCCGTAACCCACTGGTGTCGCCGGATATTCTCGGCGTGGCAGCCGGGGCGGGTTTAGGGGCCTGTACCGCCATCCTGCTCGGTTTACCGATCCTGTTTATTCAACTGTATGCGTTTGTCGGCGGCCTGTTCGTGGTGGCGGGCGTGTGGCTCATCACCCAACGGGTAAAACGCCACGATCCGGTACTCACCCTTGTACTGGTCGGCATTGCGCTGGGTACGGTGTGCGGCGCAGGGATTTCGCTCATCAAAACGCTGGCTGACCCGTATACCCAGCTACCGTCGATTACCTTCTGGCTACTCGGTGGTCTGTCGACCATCACCGCCCATGACCTGTGGTTGTCCGCACCGCTGATCGTGGCCGGTTTGGTGCCGCTGTTGCTGCTACGCTGGCGTATGAATTTACTCACCCTCTCGGATGATGAAGCCCGTTCTCTGGGCATCAACGTTTCCCGGCTACGGCTCTGGCTGATTATCTGCGCCACGCTTATCACCGCCTGTACTGTGGCGATTGCCGGAATTATTGGCTGGATTGGGCTGGTGGTGCCACACATTGGCAGACTGCTTTGTGGGAACAACCACCAACGGCTACTGCCTGTTTCAATGGGGATCGGCGCTATTTTACTGCTGCTGACAGATACCCTTGCCCGCACTCTGAGCAGCACGGAAATCCCGCTGGGGATCCTGACCGCGTTTATTGGTGCCCCCTTCTTCCTGTTACTTCTGCTCCGGGGAGGCCGACAATGACGCTGCTGAGCGTACAACATGCATCTCTCGGCTACCATTCCCGGCACCCAGTATTACGCGATGTCTCGTTTAGCGTCGCGCCAGGGTCAATTTGTTGCCTGATTGGCGCCAATGGCAGTGGGAAAACCACGCTGATGCGTACCATTCTTGGCGTTCTTCAACCGCTTGCTGGCCAGATTACGCTTGATGGTATCGCGGTGAATCATCTCAGCGACCGGGAACGCGCCGCCGCCATCGCCTGGGTTCCTCAGGCACATGACGGTGCGTTTGCCTTCACGGCTCTGGACATGGTGATGATGGGACTGGCCCCGCAAATGGCGGCATTTGCCGTTCCCGGCGGCAAAGAACGCGACATCGCCCTTGAACAACTGGACGTGCTGGCAATCCCGCATCTCGCGCCCCGGCGCTGGAACACCCTGAGCGGTGGCGAACGTCAACTGGTGTTGATTGCCCGTGCGCTGGCACAGCGTCCACGTCTTTTACTGCTGGATGAACCTGCTTCCAGCCTCGATTTTGGTCACCAGATCCGACTGCTCGACACCCTGGTCACGCTGAAAAATTCGGGCATGGCGCTGCTGATGTCGACCCACCATCCGTTGCATGCACGGGCCATTGCCGACAGCGTGGTGCGCGTCGAGCCAGATGGTCTGGTGTCACAGGGGGGGCCTGAACACCAACTGGCTGCTGAACGTCTGGCCACGCTGTATCGGGTCACGCCCTCACAAATAGCCCATCACCTCTTTGGCTCACACGATTAAGGAATCACGATGCTCATTGACGACATTGATTTTGCTGACCTGTACCGCAAACAGTTACTTCAGGCGAAGCGAACCGAGAAAAAACCAGAACACTGGGACAGACGCGCGGAAAAAATGGCAGAGAGTTGCGCCTCATTAACCGACAACTACCTGCTCCAGTTATTGAGCAAGATTGACCTGAAAGGTGCTGAATCACTGTTTGATATGGGTTGCGGCCCCGGAACGGTTGCGCTGGCGCTGGCCAAAAAAATGCCGATCGTTTACGGCGTAGACTACAGCCAGGGAATGCTGAGCGTTGCCGCTCGCCGTGCCGGGCAGATGGGCGCGCGCCACGTACAGTGGGTGCAGCGCGCATGGGAAGCGCACTGGGACGACTTGCCCCAGTGTGATATTGCAGTCGCCTCACGTTCAACGCTGGTTGCCGATATGCGTCAGGCTATGACCAAACTGAATAATCAGGCACGGCTGCGGGTTTACACCACCCATCTCGTCAGTTCCTCATTTGTATCGCCCACGATTCAGCGCGCGCTGGGGCGCGAGGTGATTGAGCTTCCCAACTATATCTATGCACTGAATGTTTTGTATCAGATGGGCATTCACGCACATGTTGATTTTATCCGTGGACCAAACTGTCAGCAGGACAACAGCACCTGGACACGTTTTCTGGAGAACGTGCGCTGGAGCATGGGAGAACTGAGCTCCGACGAAATTGAGCGTCTGGAGCACTGGTACCATCAGCAGGACCCCGGCACCATCGCTCCCGCCAGTCGCGACTGGGCGCTTATCTGGTGGGACAGCGTACCGCGGGAGGCGCTGCAATGATCTACTTCTCACAGGCGCAAGTCGATGCGCTGCTGCTGGAGGATATTCAGGGCGGCGATTTAACAACCCGCGCGTTGGGTATCGGCGCACAGCCAGGAAGTATGGGTTTTTATCACCGCCAGGGCGGGTGCGTAAGCGGAACTACTGTTGCCAGACAAATGCTGACATCACTGGGTTTGACCGTTACCGACCTTGTGCCCGATGGCGAACGGGCGCGTACCGGACAGTTACTTCTGCGCGCGCAGGGTAACGCGGCGGCACTACACCAGGGCTGGAAAGCAGTACAGAACGTGCTGGAGTGGAGTTGCGGTGTCTCACGCTATCTCGACGATATGCTAAGCATCCTGCGTCAGCGCTATCCTGATGGCCAGATTGCCTGCACCCGCAAAACTATCCCTGGCACCCGTATGCTGGCTACCCAGGCGATCCTTGCTGCCGGAGGCATTATCCACCGGGGCGGGAGCGCCGAAACCGTGCTGCTTTTTGCGAATCATCGCCGCTTTCTTGCCGATCCGAACAACTGGGCCGCGGCAATCGCGCAACTACGCGCCCATGCGCCAGAAAAAAAGATTGTGGTCGAAGCAGATACCCCCGATGAGGCATTGGCCGCGCTACATGCGGCCCCTGATGTGCTGCAACTCGATAAGTTTACCCCTGAGCAGGCAGCAGGCATCGCTCGCCTGGCACCGTCTCTGGCCCCCCATTGCACGCTGGCGCTGACTGGCGGCATTACCCTCGCCTCACTGGCGAGTTATCTCGACTGTGGCATCAGACTCTTTATCACCTCCGCACCTTACTACGCCCCACCGGCGGATATCAAAGTTAGCCTGAGCCCGGACACCCACGGCGTATAACATTTATAAATGGACTATAAATAATGAATTTTAACAAAAGTTGTCTTTACACAGCCCTGTCGTTTGCTTTCGCGCAAGGTGCTTTTGCTGGGCAGGAAAGCGAAACCATGACCGTCTGGTCTAGTCCGGCCTCCGCCGCAACCACTACGGTTCTCGGCCAGGAAACGATGCAGCAGTTGGATAAACAAAACGTGGCGCAGGCGCTAAGCGTCGTTCCCGGCGTCGTGCTGCAAAAATCCGGTAACCGTAACGAGCAACAAGTGAAGGTCCGCGGTTTTGACAGTCGTCAGGTCCCGGTCTTTTTCGACGGTGTTCCGGTGTACATCCCCTACGATGGCAACCTTGATTTAGCTCGTTTTCTGACATCCGATATCGCTTCTGTCGAGGTCTCTAAAGGCTACTCATCCTTGCTACAGGGGCCGAACCAGATGGGTGGCGCTATCAACATCACGACCAAGAAGCCCACCAAACCGATTGAGGGCTCTCTGGGCTATCGTCAGGGCTGGAGTCGTAGCAAAGACAATGCCCATGATATGCACGCGTCGTTCGGTGCCAGCAACGATCTCGGATATATCCAGCTCAGTGGTAGCCAGCTAAAACAGGATTTCCTCGGATTACCTCATGGTGTTGATAACCCGGTAGCGGGCAGCAATGGCAAGATGATTAACTCATCAGCCGATGATAAACGCGGCATCGTGAAACTGGGGTTCACACCACGCGGTGATGATGAGTATGTTCTGACCTACATTAATCAGGACGGCGAAAAAGATAACCCGCCATATGCCGGGACCAGCAGCCAGAAATCACGTTACTGGCAATGGCCACAATATGATAAAGAAAGTTATTACTATCAGGGCACCACGCATTTGGGCGATCGCTTTACATTGAAAAGCCGCCTGTATCGCGACACCTTTGAAAATACACTGATGATGTACAATTCCCTTGCCGATCTGAAAAATAAGAAAGGCAGCTACAGCCATTATTCTGACTATAGCGACGGCGCAGGTTTGCAGCTTTCCGCTGATATGCGGGAGAACGACCTGCTCTCTTTCGCCGTGAACTGGAAAGACGATGTTCATCGCGAAAAAGGGGCTCCAAATGCCGCTTATGACCGCTACGAAGATCGCACTTGGTCTGTTGCCAGTGAATATCAGTGGGCGGCTGCGGATAATGTCGATGTGGTGGCGGGTATCAGCTACGACTGGCGTGACAGCGTAGAGGGGATGAAGCACGAGAAAAACGGCAGCGTTACCCATTATGATGACAACGATCAGTCCGCCTTTAACTGGCAGGTAATGACCAAATATCACTTTGAAAATTCTGACACATTAGCGCTGTCCTACTCTGACAGAACGCGCTTCCCCACACTGAAAGAGCGCTACACCACGTCAAAACCGGCTTATAACCAGATAGCGCTGGTCAACCCGCAGCTAAAACCGGAACGCGCCCGTAGCGTCGATCTCACGTGGAACGGTTCGTTCACCCAAAACTGGGGATTCGAAGCCAGCGTGTATTACAACCGCATTACCGATGCGATTCTGTCGCACAATATTGATGCCGACACGATTCAGAACCAAAACAGTGGTCGGGTGGATTACACCGGCCTGGATGCCGGCGTCAAAGGTAAGGTCTTTGACATGCTGGATGTGGGGCTAAGCTACGGTCTTATCCATGCTGACGTTAAACGCAGCGACATCGGTAAAATTACCGATCTGCCGACGCAAACTCTCACCGCCTGGATGACGCTGAAACCGTGGGACCCACTCAGCATTACGCTATCCGAAGAAGCCCGCTCTTCAAGCTATAGCAATTCTGATGGCTCACAAAAAGCGGCCGGATTCGCCATTACCCACCTCCGGGCAGATTACACCATCGGACATGGCTTTAGCGTTAACGCTTCGGTCAACAACCTGTTTGATACACAGTACGTCTACAGCGAAGGGTTTATCGAAGAAGGGCGTAATTACTGGGCGGGGATTGAATACCAGTTCTGACTAAACTACGCAGAGAAACGGCCCCCGCAGGGGCCGTTCGATTAATCTCGTCGTACCAGTCGGAAAACACCCAGTACCACAATCGCGCCGACCACGGCCACCAGGAAGCTGTGGAGATTAAACCCACTGACATCGCCGCCGATACCGAACATCGTTGCCAGCCACCCACCGACCACAGCACCGACAATACCGAGAATGCAGGTCAGAATAAATCCGCCGCCATCACGCCCCGGCATAATCAGCTTGGCGATAACCCCCGCAATCAGACCAAAAATAATCCAGGCAATAATTCCCATTTTCAGGCCCTCTTTCCAGTGAACGCATACGCAAGACATTCTTGCGCCAGCACGTTAAGTATAGGCAAGCCATCGCTACCTGCTGTTTGCACTCAGACTTAATTCATTGGCTTGGGTAAAAAATTTCATCCATTTGTATTAAGTTCCGTCTCGCAATGCCGATAACCCAACGATAAGCCAGGTATCCAGGAGTCATTAGGTGTGAGTAACTACAATGAGCAGTTCCTGAAGCAAAACCCGCTCGCCGTATTAGGGGTACTCCGGGACTTAAATTCACAGCAGGTTCCACTGCGTATCTCCTGGTCAGGAGGTCAGTTCATCAGCAAAATTCTTGCTGTCGGCCCGGACGAATTGATCATGGATTTTGGCAGTCAGGAATATGAAAACCAGGCCGTGCAACGCGCCAGCCAGATCTCAATTATCGCTGAAACGCAGGGTGCCAAGGTGGAGTTTACCCTCCCGCAACTGACAAAAGGCGAGTATCAGCGATTGCCAGCCTTTGTCTCATCGTTGCCACCTTCGCTGTGGTTCGTCCAGCGTCGGGAATACTTCCGCATCGGCGCGCCGTTACACCCGCCCTATCACTGCAAGGCGAAGATGCCGGACAACAGTCTCCTGCATTTTCGCTTATTCGATTTGTCTCTTGGCGGCATGGGCGCGCTATTAGAAGGGACAGCACCGGAGGGGCTGGTCGAAGGCATGCGCTTCTCGCAGGTTGAACTGAATATGGAACAATGGGGGGTGTATCACGTTGATGCCCAGCTCATCTCGATTACCGAGCGAAAAGTGATCGACGGAAAAAATGAGACCATCACCACTCCCCGCCTGAGCTTTCGTTTTCTCAACGTCGGCCCGGCGGTGGAGCGGAATTTACAGCGGATTATTTTTTCACTTGAGCGTGAGGCTCGGGAAAAATCGAATAAAGTGCGCGAGTAATATTACGCGCGTTACATCGCATCCAGCGCTCGCTGAAGCTTCCAGATATAACGTGGAGCCTGCGGCGCTGGATGGTTATCGACAACATGCTCGAAAAACTCATCCGCACTCAGATCGTTGATTTTGCTGATGGCTTTTTTCCTGTCAGAGGAGAACGTCCGCAGCAGCGCCCCGGCACCGTTCGCGTATGACACCACCAGCGCATATTGCATCACCTGCGGGTCTTCAATTCCCGCCAGCGGACCGGTTTCAAGAATGCTCAGATATGCCGCCCCCATGGAGATATTGCGCTCTGGATTTTTCAGCTCACTGGTCGACGGCTCACCGCTCCATCCCATACGACGATAAACATCCCGCCCAGAGGTAGAGGCTTTAAGCTGCATCAGACCGATGGCATTAGATTTACTGACTGCATTGGGGTTACCCCCTGATTCAATAGCGATAATCGCCGTAATCAATTGTGGGCTAACGCCCCAGGCAGCACCGGCTTTTTCACTGATCGGCATCCATTGCATTGCGCGTTTAACCGGAACTTCTGCATTCCATGGCGGATTTTTGTAATCCTGTTTTGAACTACAGCCCGCGAGTAATACAACCAAAAAAGCAAACCATCTCAATTTCACGTCATCTATCCTTATAGCCGGAACCTGTCGCTGAGGTGACAACGACATACCTACGCGGCATGATATACATTTGGTTTTAGTTGTAGCAAGGAAATGCCATGTCCCGGTTTCACTTAATTGCCCCGTCGGGCTACTGTATTAACCAGCAGGCAGCATTACGTGGGCTTGCGCGTCTTACTGAGGCCGGTCATCAGGTCGATAACACTGCCGTCATTACCCGCCGCTGTCAGCGTTTTGCCGGTACCGAAGCCGAGCGTCTGGCGGATGTCAACTCACTCGTTGAGCTAAAAATGCCTGATACTATTGTGATGGCGGTGCGCGGCGGCTACGGTGCGAGCCGTTTGCTGGCAGATATTGACTGGCAGGCGCTGGCCGTTCGTCAGCAACAAAACCCGTTGCTGCTGTGTGGACACAGCGATTTCACGGCCATTCAGTGTGGTCTGCTGACTCAGAGTAATGTGATTAGCTTCAGCGGCCCGATGCTGGCGGCTAACTTCGGTGCCGAGGAAATGAACGCCTTTACCGAGCACCATTTTTGGCAGGCTTTGCGCAATGCCGAATTTACTATCGACTGGCAAGGGCATGGCCCGGATTGCACTACCGAAGGCACGCTGTGGGGAGGCAATCTGGCAATGCTCATTTCGCTGATGGGAACGCCGTGGATGCCCGCCATTGAGAACGGTATTCTGGTGCTGGAAGACATCAACGAGCACCCGTTTCGCATCGAGCGCATGCTGCTGCAACTTTATCATGCTGGGATCCTCGCCCGCCAGAACGCCATCATTCTCGGCAGTTTTAGCGGCAGTGCGCCTAATGACTATGATGCCGGTTACAGTCTTGATTCAGTTTGTGATTTTCTGCGCGCCAGATTATCCGTTCCACTGTTAAGCGGCCTCGATTTTGGCCACGAACAACGCACCGTCACCTTACCTTTAGGGGCCAAAGCCGTGCTGAAAAATGATAAAAACGGCAGTCAACTCACAATCTCCGGTCATCCGGTGCTTAAATCGTAAAAAAAGCCTGCCTCAGGGCTAAGTAAAACGCTGTTTCTGTCGTTATTATGTTAGGGTTTATTAATACGAAACAGCGTAATTCAGGAGTAACCGAACGTTGGATGCCGCAGCAATCATTAGCCTTTTTATTTTGGGTTCCGTTCTCGTCACCTGCAGTATCTTGCTTAGTTCATTCTCATCACGTCTTGGTATCCCGATTCTGGTGATTTTCCTCGCTATTGGCATGTTAGCGGGCGTGGACGGCGTGGGCGGTATTCCTTTTGATAACTACCCTTTTGCCTACATGGTGAGTAACCTGGCGCTGGCGGTTATTCTGCTCGACGGTGGGATGCGCACCCAGGCCAGTTCATTTCGTGTAGCGCTGGGCCCGGCGTTATCGCTGGCGACCGTGGGTGTGCTGATTACCTCTGGCCTCACCGGCATGATGGCGGCATGGCTGTTTCATCTGGATCTCATTGAAGGGCTGCTGATTGGTGCGATTGTCGGCTCAACTGATGCTGCAGCGGTCTTCTCCCTGCTCGGCGGTAAAGGACTCAACGAACGTGTGGGCTCGACGCTGGAAATTGAGTCAGGTAGCAATGACCCAATGGCCGTATTTCTGACCATTACGCTTATCGAAATGATCCAGAACCACGAGACCGGTTTAAGCTGGATGTTTGCGGTACATATTATCCAGCAGTTTGGCTTAGGTATCGCTATCGGTCTCGGCGGTGGATATCTGCTCCAGCAGATGATTAACCGTATTTCACTGCCTGCCGGGCTTTATCCACTGCTGGCCCTGAGCGGTGGGATCCTGATTTTTGCCCTGACTACCGCGCTGGAAGGCAGTGGTATTCTGGCGGTTTATCTGTGTGGTTTCCTGCTGGGTAATCGCCCGATCCGCAACCGGTTTGGTATTCTGCAAAACTTCGACGGTCTGGCCTGGCTGGCGCAAATCGCCATGTTCCTGGTGCTTGGACTGCTGGTTACGCCGTCCGACCTGCTGCCTATCGCGATTCCGGCGCTGATTTTGTCCGCCTGGATGATTTTCTTCGCGCGTCCGTTGTCAGTGTTCGCCGGATTGCTGCCATTTCGTGGTTTCAATCTGCGTGAGCGCATTTTCATCAGTTGGGTGGGTTTGCGCGGCGCGGTGCCGATCATCCTCGCCGTCTTCCCAATGATGGCGGGCCTGGAAAACGCGCGCCTGTTCTTTAACGTCGCGTTCTTTGTGGTACTGATCTCGCTGCTGTTCCAGGGAACGTCGCTGTCGTGGGCCGCCAAAAAAGCCAAAGTAGTGGTCCCGCCCGTTGGCTGGCCGGTTTCTCGTATAGGTCTCGATATTCATCCGGATAATCCCTGGGAGCAGTTTGTTTATCAGCTCAGTGCGGATAAGTGGTGTGTCGGGGCCGCGCTGCGTGACCTGCATATGCCGGAAGAGACGCGAATTGCCGCCCTGTTTCGTGACAACGTGCTGTTTCACCCCTCAGGCAGTACCCGCCTGCGTGAAGGCGATGTACTGTGCGTCATTGGCCGCGAACGCGACCTGCCCGCCTTAGGTAAGCTGTTCAGCCAGTCGCCGCCAGTGTCGTTAGACCAGCGTTTCTTTGGTGATTTTATTCTTGAAGCCAGCGCGAAATATGCCGATGTGGCACTGATTTATGGCCTGGAAGATGGCACCGGGTATCGCGATAAGCAGCAAACGCTGGGTGAAATTGTCCAGCAACTGTTGGGGGCTGCGCCGGTCGTCGGTGACCAGGTGGAATTTGCTGGCATGATCTGGACGGTAGCCGAGAAAGAAGATAATGCCGTGCTGAAAGTGGGTGTTCGCGTTGCTGAAGATGAGGATGAGTAACGCGGATGTTTTTTGCCGGGTGGAGGCTGCGCCTTACCCGGCCTACAAAAGTTACACCGTCACTACCGGCACACGCAGCGCCAAAGAACACATTAATTCATAACCCACCGTGCCCGCCGCTGTCGCCACATCGTCGATTTTAATCTCTTTACCCCACAGCTCCACTGGCGTCCCGATCCCCGCCTGCGGGCACGGCGTCAGGTCTACCGCCAGCATATCCATGGATACCGTGCCGACCGTCCCGGTACGTACGCCATCCACCAGCACAGGCGTGCCGCTTGGCGCATGGCGCGGATAACCATCGGCATAGCCTGTCGCCACAATCCCAATGCGCTGGTCACCACTGGCAGTGTAACGACCACCGTAACCCACCCGGTCACCCGCTTTCAGCGTTTGCACGCCGATAATCTCACTGCTCAGGGTCATCACCGGTTTCAGGCCGGTATTGGCGATGTCCCGCCATTGTCCCGACGGCGATGCGCCATACAGAATAATGCCCGGACGAACCCAGTCATAATGCGCTTGTGGGTGCCACAGCGTCGCAGCCGAATTCGACAGCGAACGTCGACACTCCAGCCCTTCCGTTGCCTGCGCAATACGCGCCATCGCGTCCTTGATGCCATCCGGATGTTCAGCATCCGCAAAATGTGACATCAGCGTCATCTCACCCACGTTAGGCATTGCCCGTAACTGTTGCCAGACGGTCGCAACGCGCTCTGGTAAGAAACCCAGCCGGTTCATGCCGCTATTCACCTTGAGGTAAATATCCAGCGGCGCGTTCAGGCGGGCATTTTGCAACGCTTTGAGCTGCCAGTTACTGTGGACACAAGTGGTCAGACGATATGTGTCATACACCGTCAGGTCTTCGGCATGGAAAAAACCCTCCAGCATTAAAATCGGTCCTTTCCATCCCCGCTCGCGCAGGGTGATCGCCTCCTCGAGATTGAGCATCGCGAAACCATCGGTCGTTCCCAGTGCATTCCAGACACGTTCTATACCGTGTCCGTAGGCATTAGCTTTTACGACCGACCAGACGCGGGAGTCCGGCGCAGCCTGACGCGTAATGGTCAGGTTTTGTTTCAACGCCTGCAGGTCAATGCTGGCCAGTATCGGGCGGGTCATCTCGCGTCCTTATTAGTTATGTACGCCATGTAAATGCCGCGGGCGAGACGGGGTAAATCCCGGACTGTAACGCGCCACGCTCAGATCGTCATAAGGTATGGCAGGCGTGCGACCAGAGAGGATATCGCTCAGCAACTGACCGGATCCACACGCCATCGTCCAGCCCAATGTGCCATGACCCGTATTGAGCAGCAGATTCTTAAAGCGGGTACGCCCCACCACTGGCGTTCCGTCTGGCGTCATCGGGCGTAGCCCGGTCCAGAAGGTCGCCTGTTCCACATGCCCACCGCGTGGAAAGAGATCGCGCACCACCATCTCCAGCGTTTCACGACGTGGTTGTAGTAGCTCAGTATTAAAACCAACAATCTCTGCCATACCGCCAACACGAATACGCTCATCAAAACGGGTAATGGCGATTTTGTAGGTTTCATCAAGAATAGTTGAAACCGGAGCGCCGTCATCTTGCGCCACCGGAATGGTTAATGAGTAGCCTTTGAGCGGATACACCGGAATATCAACGATCCCTTTGAGCATCGCCGTGGAGTACGAGCCAAAGGCCATCACATAGGCATCGGCTTTGACTATCTCTTCTCCGCACTGAACGCCATAAATCTGCTCGCCATCGCTCAGCAGCTTATCGACCGGAGTGTTAAAACGGAATTTTACCCCCGCCTGCTCGGCCATTTGCGCCAGACGCTGGGTAAACAGCTGACAGTCACCGGTTTCGTCATTCGGTAACCGTAACCCGCCTGTCAGTTTGTGCGCGACCTCTGCCAGCGCAGGTTCGACTTCCGCCAGGCGACTTGCTTCCAGCAGTTGATAGGGTACGCCCGCATCTTCGAGCACGGCGATGTCGCGGGTGGCGTTCTCATATTGTTGAGCGGTACGGAACAGTTGCAGGGTTCCGCCCTGACGTCCTTCATACTCGATACCGGTAGAGGCACGTAACGCTTTCAGGCAATCACGGCTGTATTCCGCCAGGCGCACCATCCGCCCCTTGTTTTCCATGTAGTGGCTGGTATCGCAGTTGCGCAGCATTTGCCACATCCATTTCAACTGGAACTGCGTCCCGTCGAGGCGTACTGCCAACGGCGCGTGGCGCTGAAACATCCATTTAATCGCTTTTAGCGGTACGCCTGGGGCCGCCCACGGCGCGGCATAACCAGGGGAGATTTGCCCGGCGTTCGCCGCACTGGTTTCCAGTGCCGGCCCCGGCTCACGATCGATGACGGTGACATCGTGTCCAGCCTGACTTAAATACCAGGCGCTGGTCACGCCAACGACGCCACTTCCCAGTATGACAACTCGCATAGCCACTCCGTTAACAGTAAAAGAACAATCTTCTAATTACATCTTGATAACTCAGTTGAAAATATTATTCAACATATGGCTTTTTTATGGTGATGTATCTCACACATAGCAGTGATTGCAGGGAAGTCTCTGCTTTGGCATCTCCTGCTGTGCGTTATTTTTATCCAGCATAAAATTTTGTTACCTGGCCGTTTTTCGACGCTTCGCTGACGTGAAATCGCAAAGAAAAAATTTCTCCTGCAGCACGTTTTTTAACACCATGATCTATGCTTGAAATGAGGTACTCCAGACAGAGAGTGCCGCCAACAATGAGGGTGCGCGAATGGCTACGATTGATTCCATGAACAAGGACAGCACACGGTTAAGCGATGGACCCGACTGGACGTTTGATCTGCTGGATGTCTATCTGGCAGAGATAGACCGCGTGGCGAAACTCTACAGGCTGGATACCTACCCGCACCAAATCGAGGTGATCACCTCCGAGCAAATGATGGACGCCTATTCCAGCGTTGGGATGCCGATCAACTATCCGCACTGGTCGTTTGGTAAAAAGTTTATTGAAACCGAACGCTTGTACAAGCATGGTCAGCAAGGGCTGGCCTATGAGATTGTTATTAACTCCAACCCGTGTATCGCGTACCTGATGGAAGAGAACACCATCACCATGCAGGCACTGGTCATGGCGCATGCCTGCTATGGACATAACTCTTTCTTCAAGAATAACTACCTGTTCCGCAGTTGGACGGACGCCAGTTCCATCGTCGATTACCTGATCTTCGCGCGAAACTACATTACCCAGTGTGAAGAGCGTTACGGCGTGGATGAAGTCGAAAAGCTTCTCGACTCCTGCCATGCGTTGATGAACTACGGCGTGGACCGCTATAAACGCCCGCAAAAGATCTCACTACAGGAAGAGAAGGCCCGGCAGAAAAGCCGTGAAGAGTATCTGCAAAGTCAGGTGAATATGCTGTGGCGTACGTTGCCGAAGAAAGAGGAAGAGAAGACGATCTCTACCGCGCGTCGTTATCCTTCTGAGCCGCAGGAAAACCTGCTGTATTTTATGGAGAAAAATGCCCCACTGCTTGAATCCTGGCAGCGAGAGGTCCTGCGCATTGTGCGTAAGGTGAGCCAGTATTTTTATCCGCAGAAACAAACTCAGGTGATGAACGAGGGATGGGCAACCTTCTGGCACTACACCATCCTCAATCACCTTTATGATGAAGGCAAAGTCACCGAGCGCTTTATGCTGGAGTTTCTGCATAGCCATACCAACGTGGTATTCCAGCCACCGTATAACAGTCCATGGTATAGCGGGATAAACCCGTATGCGCTGGGCTTTGCTATGTTCCAGGATATCAAACGTATTTGTCAGTCGCCCACCGAGGAGGACAAATACTGGTTCCCAAATATTGCGGGTTCCGACTGGCTGGAAACGCTGCATTTCGCGATGCGTGATTTTAAAGATGAGAGCTTTATCAGCCAGTTCCTGTCACCAAAAGTGATGCGCGATTTCCGCCTGTTCACGGTGCTGGATGATGACCGCCATAATTACCTGGAAATTTCAGCGATTCACAATGAAGAGGGGTATCGCGAGATCCGTAACAGGCTGTCATCGCAATATAACCTGAGCAATCTGGAGCCGAATATTCAAATCTGGAATGTCGATCTGCGCGGCGACCGTTCACTGACCTTGCGTTATATCCCACATAACCGCGCGCCGTTGGATAAAGGACGCAAAGAGGTGCTTAAGCATGTGCACCGGCTATGGGGTTTTGATGTGATGCTGGAGCAGCAGAATGAAGATGGCAGCGTTGAGCTGCTGGAGCGTTGCCCGCCAAGGATGAACGGCCTGTAACGCTTATTGCCGGAGGCGGTGTAAACACCATATCCGGCCTACGACGTAGACGCATTGTAGGCCGGATAAGACGCTTTGGCGTCACCATCCGGCATTGCGCGATTAGCGTCCCTGAATAGCTAAATCGCCCGGTAAATTCTTCTGCATACGGTGCCAAATCTCACCACTGTCGTGACCATAGCGGCGCACCGTTTCATAGACCAAATCATGAGCGCCCTGCTCACACAGCTCTGACAGCTTACGGTAGAAGTTCAACGCCAGGCCGCGCGCTTCCGGGTTGGCAAAGTAATGACGGCCAATACGCGTATAAAGTCCTTTCATACCGTTGAGGATCAAACCGTAAATCGGATTGCCCGATGCAAATGCCAGACCACGGAAAATGTTGTAGTCCAGATCGGCAAACGCGTCAGCATGGTCAGCAACCTGATTCGCCGTGGCCAAAACGTCCTGGGCTTTATCAGGATGTTGGCGGAATGCGGTGCGAATAAAGATCGTCGAGATGTTAGTACGCACAGACAGCAGATTATCAATCAACTGCGGAACACTTTCGTGATCGAGACGCGCCAGCGTTTCCAGGATATTCAGTCCGGAGGTTTCCCAAAAGTTATTCACTTTCGTCGGTTTGCCGTGTTGAATGGTCAACCAGCCGTCCCGCGCCAGACGCTGCAAAACTTCGCGTAACGTGGTACGTGTTACTCCAATGAGTTCGGAGAGTTCACGTTCAGCGGGCAAAATAGTGCCAGGTGGGAAGCGGTTATTCCAGATACTCTCAATGATGTACTCTTCCGCGAACCCAGCAGGGCTTTGCGCCTTAATGACCATAGTGATAATTCCATTACACAGCAAAACATAGTTACACACATCATACCAGACGGGTTTCTTAGCTGATAGCTGACGCAACGAAGAAAAAGTGGATCAAGGCTTCATTTTCCAGATAACGCTGATACGCAGTCGGTACGATAAGCCACGTGAAGAGCTTGCCTGCGTTCACTCGTGCCGCTAAGCTTTGCGGTCAAACATAAAAACATGATTTCATTTTTACAGGTAAGGGAAACTGCCATGGAGCTATCATGGGGCCGCGCTATGTGGCGCAACTTTTTAGGCCAGTCGCCGGACTGGTATAAACTTGCACTGCTCGTCTTCTTAATCATTAACCCGCTTATTTTTTTCATCAATCCCTTTATCGCGGGTTGGTTGCTGGTGGCCGAATTCATTTTTACGCTGGCAATGGCGCTTAAGTGTTATCCACTGTTGCCGGGCGGGCTGTTAGCCATCGAAGCTGTCGTCATCGGCATGACCAGCGCCACTCATGTTCGTGAAGAAGTTGCCGCCAACCTTGAAGTGCTCTTGCTGCTGATGTTTATGGTGGCGGGCATCTACTTTATGAAGCAACTGCTGCTGTTTATTTTTACCCGACTGCTGCTCAGTATTCGCTCCAAGATGCTGCTGTCGCTGGCCTTTTGTGTTGCCGCTGCCTTCCTTTCGGCGTTCCTCGACGCATTGACCGTGGTCGCGGTCGTGATCAGCGTGGCGGTCGGTTTTTACGGTATCTACCATCGCGTCGCCTCTTCCCGCCCGGGAGATAACAATTTGCTGGATGACAGCCATATCGACCAGCACAATAAAGTCGTACTGGAGCAGTTCCGCGGTTTTCTGCGCAGCCTGATGATGCACGCGGGAGTCGGCACAGCCTTAGGCGGTGTGATGACCATGGTTGGCGAACCGCAGAACCTGATTATCGCCAAAGCGGCTGGCTGGCATTTTGGTGATTTTTTCCTGCGCATGTCGCCGGTCACCGTCCCGGTGTTGATTTGCGGTCTGCTCACCTGCCTGCTGGTTGAAAAGTTACGTTGGTTTGGCTACGGTGAAACATTGCCGGAAGCTGTCCGTGGCGTTCTGCAACAGTTTGACGATGAAAGCCGGCAACAACGTACCCGCCAGGATAAAATCAAGCTGATTATTCAGGCAGTCATCGGCGTATGGCTGGTCGTCGCCCTCGCGCTGCATCTGGCAGAAGTTGGATTAATTGGCCTGTCGGTGATTATTCTGGCGACTTCGTTAACTGGCGTTACTGACGAACACGCTATTGGTAAAGCCTTCACCGAGTCGCTGCCGTTCACCGCACTGCTGACCGTGTTCTTCTCTATCGTTGCGGTGATTATCGATCAACAGCTCTTCTCGCCGATTATTCATTTTGTTTTGCAGTCTTCTGAGCATGCACAGCTGACCCTGTTCTATCTTTTCAACGGCCTGCTGTCGTCAATTTCAGACAACGTCTTTGTTGGCACAATTTACATCAACGAAGCGAAAGCGGCGCTGGAGCACGGGACGATTAGCCTGAATCAATATGAACTGTTAGCGGTGGCGATCAATACCGGGACCAACCTGCCTTCCGTGGCCACGCCAAACGGCCAGGCAGCATTCCTATTCCTGCTGACCTCCGCGCTGGCACCGTTGATTCGCCTTTCTTATGGTCGCATGGTGTGGATGGCTCTGCCGTATACTCTCGTCCTGACGCTCGTCGGTCTGCTTTGCGTAGAGTTCACGCTGGTTCCAGTGACCGAGTGGATGACGCAAACAGGCTGGTTAGCTACACTTTCATAACAATAAACCGGGTAAATCACTGCCCGGTTTGACTTTTTGCATGATAATTATCCGATTACACAATATTTCAATTGCCGCTAGTGGCGCATAAATTGAATTGGTTTAAACTGCGGTCTCTACGCATGTTGCAGGGAAATTATTATGTTGCGATTTTTAAACCAGTGCTCCCGTGGGCGTGGAGCGTGGTTATTGCTGGCGCTAACCGCCCTGGCGTTGGAACTTGTTGCCTTGTGGTTCCAGCATGTCATGCTGCTAAAACCCTGCGTGTTGTGTATTTACGAACGTAGCGCATTATTTGGCGTGATGGGTGCTGGTCTGGTGGGCGCAATTGCCCCAAAAACGCCACTGCGTTATGTGGCAATGCTTATCTGGATTTACAGCGCCTGGCGCGGGCTTCAGTTAGCGTATGAACACACGATGATTCAGCTTCACCCGTCACCGTTCATGACCTGTGATTTTGCCGCGCGCTTTCCGAGTTGGTTACCGCTGGATAAATGGCTGCCGCAGGTATTTATGGCATCCGGTGACTGCGCTGAGCGTCAGTGGTCATTTTTAACCCTGGAGATGCCGCAGTGGCTGTTGGGGATTTTTGCCGTGTATCTGGTCGTTGCAGTGTTGGTGCTGATTGCTCAGCCCTTTAAACCGAAAAAACGTGACCTCTTCGGTCGCTAACAGAACGCTCCTTCGGGAGCGTTTTTTTTGCCATAATGTCATTGCTTGCTGGCATCTATAAGATGTATATTAAATACATCTTATAGATGCCATACAAAGGAGATGTCTTATGTCCCATTTACGCATCCCGGCAAACTGGAAAGTTAAACGCTCTACTCCCTTCTTTACGAAAGACAATGTCCCGGCCGCCCTGCTTTCTCACCACAACACAGCAGCCGGCGTTTTTGGACAACTCTGCGTGATGGAAGGCACTGTAACGTATTACGGCTTTGCCAATGAAGACGCAAAAGAACCTGAAGTAAAAGTGGTCATTAATGCCGGACAGTTCGCGACCAGCCCACCGCAGTACTGGCATCGTGTTGAATTAAGCGACGATGCGCAGTTCAACATTAATTTCTGGGTTGAAGATGACAACCATAGTGATGAGATGTATCAGGCGAAAAAGTCTTAATCCTTAACGCCTGTTAATCGATGGGCGGCTTAGTCCGCCCATGAAGGTTTGTTCAATATATGGTCCTGCCAGTCACGCACTTCTGATTCTTTCACCGCGATATGGCGTACTGAAATACGCTCACCGTGCATTGCCGCCTTTGACCCCGTCAGCAGCGGATGCCACTCCGGCAGCCCTTTACCTTCCGCGAGCAGACGATAGGCGCAGGTCATCGGCAACCATTCAAAAGTCGGCAGATTATCGCGCGTCAGCTTGATGCAGTCAGGCTCGTACTCGAATCGACGTTCGTAATTACGGCACTGACAGGTTTTGATATTGAGTTGCTTACACGCGACGTTGGTAAAGTAGATTTCGTCGGTGTCTTCATCCATCAGCTTATGCAGGCAGCATTGGCCGCACCCATCACATAATGACTCCCACTCGGCATCGGTCATTTCATCAAGGGTTTTACTTTGCCAGAAAGGTATGTCGCTCATCAGGGTATCCGCTATTTCACTAAAGCTGCACCTTATAACCAGTCTGGCACGTTGATGCAAGTTTTGCCGCCCGAAATAGGCGGCAAGCAGAGGTTACAGCACCCGGGTGGTTAGCGTCTGACCATGGAAACTGATAGCCAGCTCATCACCGCTGCGTAACGGCCCAACGCCAGCTGGCGTCCCAGTCAATACCACATCACCGGCTTTAAGCGTGAAAAATCGGCTCATGTAAGCAATCAATGGGACAATATGATGGATCATATCCGCCGTAGTGCCCTGCTGGCGGACTTCGCCATTCACCGTTAATCCGAGCTGAGTATCCTGCGGATCACCGTTAAATTCCGCTACCGGAATAAACCCCGACAGCGGGCAAGAGTTGTCAAAACCCTTCGCTTTTTCCCACGGCTGGCCCGCTTTTTTCATTTTGCCCTGAATATCACGCAGGGTCAGGTCCAGCGCCACACCATAGCCAGCGATGGCTTTGCGCACATGCTCTTCTGTCGCCTGGCGCAGGGTTGCACCGATCAGCACGGCCAGTTCAACTTCGTGATGGACGGACCCCATATCCGCCGGAATGACCAGCGGTTGGCGCAAATCACACAGCGCAGTTTCAGGCTTAATAAACAACACTGGCTCTTCCGGCGTTGCTCCCCCCATCTCTTTAATGTGGTTTGCATAATTGCTACCGACGCAAACCACTTTGCTCACCGGATAATCCAGCAGAGCACCATGCCAGTTGTGATGTTGATACATTACTTTCCCCTAACGTAGTCATAGATTTCAGGTACTGCATCGATGAGACATGCTGCTGCCGGATGCAGTTTAACGTTTAGCGTCTGATGTATTTTCTTTTACCGCAGATAAATGCTGTTTGAGTAAATCTTCAGGCGGCGGTGGTATTTGTAAATAATAGCCCTGCTCGGTTAGTGCCTGTTTTACTTTTTCAAGATCGGCATTAACCAGTTTTTTACGACCATCAAGCGGTAAAATCATTGCCAGCTTTGGCTGGCCAAACCCTTTCATCAGTTCTTCAGGAACACGCGAGAAATCGTCTTTTTTTTCGACATATAAATAGGTCTGGTCACGTTTGCTGCTTCGGTAGATCACACAAAACATATCTTTTACTCTGAATTCACGGAATGGTGGCTTGCCTCAATATAATACTGACTATAACATGCCTTATAGTCTTCGGAATATCACCCCGCACTGGGGATGATAAATAGCAAATTGAGTAAGGCCAGGATGTCAAACACGCCAATCGAGCTTAAAGGCAGTAGCTTCACCTTATCAGTGGTTCACTTACATGAAGCAGAACCCGAGGTTATTCGTCAGGCGTTGGAAGACAAAATCGCGCAGGCACCTGCTTTTTTAAAACATGCTCCCGTCGTAGTTAACGTGAGTGGTCTTGAAAGTCCGGTAAACTGGTCAGCGCTGCAGAAAGTTGTCGCGTCTACCGGATTGCGCATTATCGGCGTTAGCGGATGCAAAGATGCCAGACTCAAAGCTGAAATCGACGAAATGGGTCTTCCTTTACTGACAGAAGGTAAAGAAAAAGCCATTCGTTCCGCACCTGTTGAAACTCCGGCACCTGCCGTACCGCCACAAAACGTTACTCCCATCACAAAAACACGATTAATAAATGTACCGGTTCGTTCCGGTCAGCGTATTTATGCTCCACAATGTGATCTGATTGTTACAAGTCACGTCAGTGCGGGCGCAGAGCTTATCGCTGATGGCAATATTCACGTTTATGGCATGATGAGAGGCCGTGCGCTGGCGGGCGCAAGCGGCGATCGGGAAGCGCAAATTTTTTGTACCCATCTGACGGCAGAACTGGTGTCTATCGCAGGTGTTTATTGGCTGAGTGATAAAATCCCAGCAGAATTTTATGGCAAAGCGGCACGTCTGCAATTGGCAGAGAACGCTTTGACAGTTCAACCGTTGAATTGATCCCTTTTTAACAAGGAATTTCTATGGCACGCATTATTGTTGTTACTTCGGGTAAAGGGGGCGTTGGCAAAACCACCTCCAGCGCGGCCATCGCTACAGGTTTGGCCCAGAAGGGAAAGAAAACTGTCGTTATTGATTTTGATATCGGCCTGCGTAACCTTGATTTGATTATGGGTTGTGAACGCCGCGTCGTTTATGACTTCGTCAACGTTATTCAGGGCGATGCGTCGTTAAATCAGGCGTTGATCAAAGATAAACGTACCGAAAATCTCTTTATTCTTCCGGCCTCACAGACTCGTGATAAAGACGCACTGACCCGTGAAGGCGTCGCGAAAGTTCTGGACGACCTGAAAACGATGGAATTTGACTTCATCGTCTGCGACTCCCCGGCAGGTATTGAGACCGGCGCGCTGATGGCCCTGTATTTTGCCGACGAAGCCATTATTACCACCAACCCGGAAGTGTCTTCTGTACGTGACTCTGACCGTATTCTGGGTATTCTGGCGTCGAAATCTCGTCGCGCTGAAAATGGCGAAGATCCGATTAAAGAGCATCTGCTGCTTACGCGCTATAACCCTGGCCGCGTAAATAAAGGTGACATGCTCAGCATGGAAGACGTACTGGAAATTCTGCGAATCAAGCTGGTTGGTGTGATTCCGGAAGATCAGTCAGTCCTGCGCGCGTCTAACCAGGGTGAGCCGGTTATTCTCGACATCAATGCTGATGCCGGTAAAGCCTATGCTGATACCGTAGACCGTCTGTTGGGAGAAGAACGTCCTTTCCGCTTCATTGAAGAAGAGAAGAAAGGTTTCCTCAAACGCCTGTTCGGAGGATAAGTTATGGCATTACTGGATTTTTTTCTCTCGCGGAAAAAGAGCACAGCGAACATCGCTAAAGAGCGGCTGCAGATTATTGTTGCGGAACGTCGTCGTAGTGACGCAGAGCCACATTATTTACCGCAACTGAGGAAAGATATTCTCGAGGTTATCTGCAAGTATGTACAAATTGATCCTGAAATGGTCACCGTACAGCTTGAACAAAAAGACGGCGATATTTCTATCCTCGAACTTAACGTGACTTTGCCTGAAGCAGAAGAGTCTAAATAGCATCTTTTGTAAATGAGTCATGGTTGAAAAAAAGGCAGATTATTCTGCCTTTTTTATTTTTGATCGTAGTCCAGGCTGTGCCCCATTTATTCCAAACTGAACTTCGGGTAGTTCTCAGCAAAATAGCGACGTAAATACTCCACGGTAATACGGATTTTTGCCGATGTCGCCAGACGTGACACATAAACAGCCCAAATATTTGCTGGTTGATAATAGTCAGGCAATATATGAACAAGATGCCCACTGGCGATGTTATCGCAGACATCCCACCATGAACGTAGCGCAATCCCCTGACCATCGACACACCATTGGTGAACAACTTCGCCATGATTGGAGGAGAGCGGCCCCGTCACCTTGATCGAGTGCACGCCCTCTTTATTACGCATTTGCCAGATGCCAAATGGATGATCGCGCTCTTTAATCACCAGGCAGGGCAACGTGGACAGATCGTTCAGTTGCTTCGGTGTACCGTGCTGCGCCACAAACTCAGGCGATGCACACAATACTCGATAATTGGTCGCCAGCTTACGTGCGATCAAATTGGGTGCAATATCATCCCCGATGCGGATATCAAGATCGACACCTTCATTAACCAGATCGACTAACCGATCCTCAACGTCAAACCGCAACTCCAGCTGCGGATACTCTTTTGCCAGCGCTGACAACGCTGGAGCCACTACACGGCGACCAAAACCAAAGCTGCTGATAATACGTAACATCCCCTGCGGGATCTGCCGGACATCAGACAGCTCATCCATCATCTGATCCACATCCTGCAGGATCCGCTGAGCCCATTCGTAGATCCGCTCCCCCTCTTCCGTGATGGTTACGCGTCGCGTAGTCCGGTGCAGCAGCACTACATTCAGCGTCTGCTCCAGCAGGGCAACTCGCTTACTGATAAAAGCCGGTGAAACGCCTAGCTCCTCGGCAACGGCGGCAAAACCCGCACGGCGGGCAACCAGCATAAAGACGCGTAAATCATTTAACAGCGGCAGATTATTCATGATCTGTGTTTTATGTTTCACCAGTTGGAGGGATTAACTATTAATCAGTCAATTATAGGATAAGGGGAAAGTCAATTTTGATGGCGTACAAGTGAGAGCTGCTATGAAGAAAACCTGTCGTATTGCCGCTATCCCCGGAGATGGCATTGGTAAAGAAGTCCTGCCTGAAGGCATTCATGTGTTACAAGCGGCCGCTGAGCGCTGGGGGTTGTCGCTCAGCTTTGAGCAAATGGAATGGGCCAGCTGCGAGTACTATATGCATCACGGCAAGATGATGCCCGATGACTGGCATGAACAGTTGAAATCCTTCGATGCTATCTACTTTGGTGCGGTCGGCTGGCCGGACACTGTACCGGATCACATCTCACTATGGGGCTCGTTACTCAAGTTTCGTCGGGAGTTCGATCAATACGTCAACCTGCGTCCGGTACGCCTGTTTCCTGGTGTTCCTTGCCCACTGGCGGGTAAGAAACCTGGCGACATTGATTTCTACGTTGTACGTGAAAACACCGAAGGCGAGTATTCATCACTGGGTGGGCGCGTAAGCGAGGGTACCGAACATGAAGTGGTCATTCAGGAGTCGGTCTTCACCCGTCGCGGCGTGGATCGTATATTGCGTTACGCTTTCGAGCTGGCTCAAAACCGCCCACGTAAAACCCTGACCTCGGCGACCAAATCCAATGGCCTGGCTATCAGCATGCCTTACTGGGATGAGCGCGTTGAAGCTATGGCGGCTCACTATCCCGAGATCCGTTGGGATAAACAGCATATCGACATTCTGTGCGCCCGCTTTGTGATGCAGCCAGAGCGTTTTGACGTGGTGGTCGCCTCTAACCTGTTTGGCGACATCCTGTCCGATTTGGGACCTGCCTGCACTGGCACGATTGGCATTGCACCTTCGGCAAACTTAAATCCGGAACGAACCTTCCCATCGTTGTTCGAACCGGTCCACGGTTCGGCCCCGGATATCTACGGCAAGAATATTGCTAACCCAATTGCCACCATCTGGGCTGGTGCGATGATGCTGGATTTCCTTGGCAACGGCGATGCGAATTATCAGGCGGCCCACGATGGCATTCTGGCTGCGATTGAACAGGTTATTGCCAGCGGCCCGAAAACGCCGGATATGAAAGGCAATGCCACCACTCAACAGGTAGCTGACGCTATCTGCCGGGCACTGCGTTAGAGGTCAAACCACGAAATATGAGCCGCGTCACTGACGCGGTTTTTTTATGTGTTCTGTACGTCAAATAACCTGCGTGAATTCACCTTTTATTATTTCCGTTCCGTGTTTTATTGCTTCACGCATCAGGCAATTGTTTAATTCATGTAAAGAACAAATAATAAAATTGTTAAATACGAAGCGACAAAATCTTACCCTACAGCATGATAACAACGACAGGCTAATGCCAAACGCGGGCGACTATGCCCAGGAGATCATCCATGTTGAGCAACGTAAAGAAAAAAGATGTGCCACTGATAGCCATCAGCCTGGTGGCTATTCTTTTTATCGCCGCCACACTCAGTTTCTTCCCTCAGCAGTCTGCACAAGTTGCAAATACCATTTTTAACGGCGTAACCCGAATGCTGGGTTCCGCCGTGCAGATCCTGGTCCTCATGGCCATGGGGCTGGTTGTCTGGCTGGCCACCAGCAAATACGGCAATATTCGCCTCGGTGAAGGTAAAGCGGAATACAGTACCCTTTCCTGGCTGTTTATGTTTATTTGCGCTGGATTAGGCTCCTCCACGCTCTACTGGGGGGTTGCTGAATGGGCCTATTACTACCAAACGCCGGGGCTGAACATCGCCCCACACTCACAAAAGGCCCTGGAATTCAGTCTGCCTTACTCCTTTTTCCATTGGGGGATCAGCGCATGGGCGACCTACACGCTGGCCTCGTTAACCATGGCCTACCATTTCCATGTGCGTAAAAATAAAGGCTTGAGCCTGTCCGGGATAATTGCTGCTATCACCGGCGTTCATCCACAGGGCGTATGGGGAAGACTGGTCGATTTGATGTTCCTGATCGCCACCGTCGGCGCGTTAACCATCTCCCTGGTCGTTACCGCTGCAACCTTCACTCGTGGTTTATCAGCACTCACCGGTTTACCGGATAACTTCACGGTGCAAGCCTTTGTGATCTTGTTCTCTGGCGGCATTTTCTGCCTGAGCTCCTGGATTGGCATCAACAATGGTCTGCAACGTCTGAGCAAAATGGTCGGCTGGGGGGCATTTTTACTGCCGTTGGTGGTACTGATTGTCGGCCCAACCGAGTTCATCACCAATAACATCATCAACGCTATTGGCCTGACGACACAAAACTTTTTGCAGATGAGTCTGTTTACCGATCCACTCGGTAACGGTGAGTTTACCCGCAACTGGACGGTGTTCTACTGGCTGTGGTGGATCTCCTACACCCCGGGCGTCGCTATGTTTGTCACGCGCGTATCCCGCGGTCGCAAAATTAAAGAGGTTATCTGGGCATTAATCCTCGGTAGCACCGTTGGCTGCTGGTTCTTCTTCGGGGTGATGGAGAGCTACTCTATCCATCAGTTTGTCAATGGCGTGATTGATATCCCGCAGATCATGGCAACGCAGGGCGGAGAAACGGCTGTGCAGCAGGTACTGATGTCACTGCCTGCCGGGAAGCTGTTCCTGGTCGCGTATCTGGCCATCATGATTATTTTCCTTGCCTCGCATATGGATGCTGTGGCCTACACCATGGCAGCCACCAGCACACGTAATCTACAGGAAGGGGATGATCCTGAACGTGGCTTACGTTTGTTCTGGTGTGTGGTCATCACATTAATTCCATTATCAATTTTATTCACCGGTGCGTCTCTGGAAACAATGAAGACCACGGTGGTACTGACCGCCCTTCCCTTCCTCGCCATCCTGTTGGTAAAGGTCGGCGGTTTTCTTCGCTGGGTACGGCAGGATTATGCCCATGTTCCTGCTCACCAAATTGAAAGTCATCTTCCCGAAGCACCGGGCGACGCGCCTGTCACGCCACCGGCTGGGACACTACTCAAAGGCGGCAATTAAGCGCCAGTCAAAAATCTTCTTACTCACAAATTAAAGGTAATCCAATGAGCAATCTGAGCCCTGAGTTTATTCTGCCGCAAAATTTTTGTGCCAATCCGCAGGACGCCTGGACTATCCCGGCACGGTTCTATACCGACCAGCAGGCTTTTGAACACGAACAAGAGAACGTGTTTGCCAAAAGCTGGATTTGTGTTGCCCACAGCAGCGAACTGGCAAAGCCAAATGACTATGTCACGCGTGAAGTGATTGGTGAGAACATCGTGCTGGTGCGTGGCCGCGATAATGTACTGCGCGCATTCTACAACGTCTGCCCGCATCGTGGTCATCAACTGCTGAGCGGCGAAGGGAAAGCCAAGAACGTGATTACCTGCCCCTACCACGCGTGGGCATTCAAACTTGATGGCAATCTGGCTCATGCCCGTAACTGTGAAAACGTCGCCAACTTTGACAGTGAGAAGGCTCATCTGACACCAGTGCGACTCGAAGAATATGCCGGTTTTGTATTCATCAATATGGACCCGAACGCCGGTAGCGTTGAAGATCAGCTTCCGGGACTGGCAGCCAAAGTCGTCGAGGCCTGCCCTGACGTGTACGATCTGAAACTCGCCGCGCGTTTCACTACCCGCACGCCGGCCAACTGGAAAAATATCGTTGATAACTATCTGGAGTGCTACCACTGCGGTCCGGCCCACCCTGGTTTTTCCGACTCAGTACAGGTTGACCGTTACTGGCATACCATGCACGGCAACTGGACGCTGCAATACGGTTTTGCCAAACCCTCTGAACAGTCGTTTAAGTTCGAAGAAGGTGTTGATGCTGCGTTCCACGGCTTCTGGTTGTGGCCGTGCACCATGCTTAACGTCACGCCAATCAAAGGCATGATGACCGTTATTTATGAATTCCCGGTGGATGCAGAAACCACACTGCAAAACTACGACATCTATTTCACTAATGAAGAGCTGACCGAAGAGCAAAAAGCGCTGATCGAATGGTATCGCAATGTCTTCCGCCCTGAGGATTTACGCCTGGTTGAGAGCGTACAAAAAGGTCTGAAATCACGTGGCTATCGTGGACAGGGACGCATTATGGCGGATACCAGCGGTAGCGGAATCTCCGAACATGGCATTGCCCATTTCCATAACCTGGTCGCTCAGGTGTTTCAGGATTAATCAGTGAAGGAGTTCGTCATGACCGTTTTTCAGACTTCACTTTTTCGCCAGCAGGCGTTTATCGCCGGACTGTGGTGTGATGCCGATGACAGTAACACGTTGTCGGTCAGCAACCCGGCAACAGGGGCCGTTCTGGGACAAATTCCCAACATGGGAACGTCAGAGGCGCAACGCGCCATTGATGCCGCCTCTCAGGCGCTTCCTGCCTGGCGGGCAATGACCGCAGCCCAACGTTCCACGTTGCTTAAAGCCTGGCATCATTTAATTCTCGACAACAAAACGGCGCTGGCGCAAATCATGACCGCCGAGCAGGGCAAACCGCTGGCTGAGGCGGAAGGAGAGATTGTCTATGCCGCGTCGTTTATTGAGTGGTTTGCCGAGCAGGCTAAACGTACTAATGGCGAGATTATCCCCTCGCCTGCGGCGGATAAACGGTTGATGGTTATCCGTCAGGGTATCGGTGTCTGCGCGGCAATAACACCATGGAACTTCCCTGCGGCAATGATCACCCGCAAAGCCGGTCCCGCGCTGGCTGCAGGTTGTACGATGGTAGTAAAACCGGCCAACGAAACACCGTTTACCGCTCTGGCGCTGGCAGAACTTGCACGTCAGGCCGGTATTCCGGCGGGTGTTATCAATGTCGTGACCGGAAAGTCCCGCGAAATTGGTGCATTGTTCACCGCAGACGATCGCGTACGCAAACTGTCGTTTACCGGCTCTACCGAGGTAGGGCGCGTACTGATGCGCCAGTGTTCCGATTCTATCAAAAAGGTCTCACTGGAGCTGGGCGGCAACGCGCCGTTTATCGTATTTGAGGACGCGGATCTCGACAAAGCCGTTGAAGGCGCGCTGGTGGCTAAATTCCGCAATGCCGGACAGACCTGTGTTTGCGTGAACCGTTTTTACATTCATCAGGCTGTTTATGACGCGTTTTGCGAGAAATTCGTGGCCCGGGTCGCCGCTCTGAAAGTCGGCAACGGTGAGCAACCCGGCGTACAAACCGGTCCGCTGATCAATAGCGCCGCCGTCGACAAAGTGCAGTCGCTTCTTGATGACGCGCTGACGCGGGGCGCCACGCTGTTAACCGGGGGTCAACGCCATGCTCTGGGAGGAAACTATTTTACGCCCACCGTCATCGGCAACGTGCAGCCGGGCACGCAGTTGCTCCAGGAAGAGATATTCGGACCGGTCGCCGCGCTGGTGAAGTTTGAAGATGAACAGGATGCGATCCGCCAGGCAAATGACACCATTTATGGACTGGCCTCCTACTTCTACAGCAATGATGCCGCACGCATCTGGCGTGTTTCAGAGCAACTGGAGTATGGCATGGTCGGTATTAATACCGGACTGATCTCGAATGAAGTCGCCCCTTTCGGTGGTGTGAAGCAATCAGGGCTGGGACGAGAAGGTTCTGAACACGGTATCGAAGATTACCTGGAGATGAAATATCTCTGCCAGGGGCTGTAACGACAGATTCCGGCGCGCCGGGTAACCCGCGCCGGACAGATTTTTTAGGGAGTGCCGCAATGTCTGAATATCAAATGCGAGAAGTTCAGGTCAGTCAGATTGAAACGATTACCGCGCATGTAAAGCGCTTCACCTTAACGGCTGCCTCAGGCGATCCGTTGCCTGCGTTCCAGGGCGGCAGCCATATCATCGTGCAGATGCACGATGGCGAAAATCTCTATAGCAACGCGTACTCGCTGATGAGCTCGCCGTTGGATACCCGCACCTGGCAAATCGCTGTGCGCCTGGAGGAGAATTCCAAAGGCGGCTCACGATACCTGCATCAGCAGGTCAAACCCGGCGATACGCTGACGATTTCCACGCCCAATAATCTTTTCGCCCTCGAACCGCAGGCGCAAAAGCATTTGTTAATTGCTGGCGGCATCGGTATTACGCCCTTCCTGTCGCAGATCCCGGAACTCGAAAGCGCCCAGGCACAGTGGCAGCTACATTACTGTTCACCCAGCCCTGAAAACTGCGCGTTTCATGATGAACTGAAACAGCACCGCCAGGCCGATCGCATTCATCTGCACCTTTCGAGTGAAGGCACACGCCTCGACCTGGCACGTCTGCTTGCCGATGTAGAACCCGGCACCCATATTTATACCTGCGGCCCGGCCGTGCTTAACGATGCCGTAAGAAGCGAGGCCACCCGCCACGGTCTGGATAACAATACGCTGCATTTCGAGCAATTTGCGGTAGAAGATAAAAGCGGTGATGCTTTCACCCTCGTGCTGGCACGTTCCGGACGTGAGTTTGTCGTTCCGCAAGAGATGACGATTCTGCAGGTTATCGAAAATAACAAAGCTGCCAGAGTCGAGTGCCTGTGCCGTGAAGGCGTGTGCGGTACCTGTGAGACGACGATTCTTGAAGGGGAAGCGGATCACCGCGATCAATACTTTAGCGACGACGAAAAAGCCAGCCAGCAGAGCATGCTTATTTGCTGTTCACGTGCCAAAGGCAAACGCCTGGTGCTTGATTTGTAGAATTTAACCGACCGGATAAGCGATGGACTCCCCGGTCGGCCTGCTCGCTTACTGTGGATAGTCCAGCAGCAGCGTCTTGAGGCGGTCGGCCATCAGTTCGCCACGCCAACCGGAAATCAGCTCCGGCAGGGACGCCTGCGGCTTTAATTTCCAGTGCCAGTTGAGCAGTTGGTTGATTTGACGACGCGAAGCAAGGAGTTCCACGCTAAGATTCTGCTCCGCACTCACATCGGCCACCAGGGCTTTAATGGCTTTGAATGCCTTGCGATAACCCGGCATATCCATCAGATTCAGCAACGGTTGCGGCAGCGACTCTTCCGGTAAGGCCTGTGCCTTTTCTACCAGGGAGATCAGCGTCTTGCCGTGGAAGCGAATTTCGCTCCCGGAAAGTCCCAGACTATCCAGCTCGCCCAGACTGCCCGGCATATAACGGGCCACCGCCCACAGATGCTCTTCACGCACCACGAAGTTTACCGCCAGATCGCGCTCACGCGCTTTGCGCAACCGCCAGTCGGCAAGCAGTTGCAGACAGGCGAGCTGACGGGTACGCAACTGCCAGGCATTGGTAATTTCTCGCCACGCATCTTCGGGTGCCAGAATTTCCTGACGACGCTGTTGCATCAAACGACATTCGTCCAGCGCAGCGGGCAGCCAGCCGGATGCATCGGTTTCTGCCATCAGTTTTGTGGTGATCGGTAATAAATACCAGACATCTGCCGCCGCATACTCGCACTGCCGCTCAGTCAGCGGTCTGGCCAGCCAGTCGGTACGTGATTCACTTTTATCCAGCACCACCCCGGTGAACTCTTCCACCATCGCAGCAAAGCCCCACGACAGTGGGCGCCCACAAAAGGCAGCCAGAATCTGTGTATCGATCAGTGGTTGCGGGAGCTCACCAAACGTGTTGAGAAACACTTCGAGGTCTTCACTTCCGGCATGCAGGAATTTGGTGATCGCAGTGTTACGCAGGATATCGCGCAGCGGCGACCAGTCGGTGATCCCCTGCGGGTCAATCAGAGCAACGTGTTTGCCATCAAACAGCTGGATCAGTCCCAACTGCGGGTAGTAGGTACGCGTGCGAACAAATTCGGTATCCAGGGCTATCGCCGGAAATTCACGAACGGCTTCGCACAGCGTGGCCAACGCGTCGTCCGTGGTGATCATTTGATAATTCAAATCGTGCTCTCTTAGGTTTTCGCCAAAAAAAACGCCGGATTATCCGGCGCTTTCTGCTGGCTGTCTTAACGCTCAGCCTTTATTGTCCACTTTGCCGCGCGCTTCGTCACGTAATTCTCGTCGCAAAATTTTACCGACGTTAGATTTCGGCAACTCATCACGAAATTCCACCAGCTTCGGTACTTTATAGCCCGTCAGGTGACGACGGCAGAAAGTGACCAGCGCTTCATCGGTTAACGAGGCGTCTTTCTTCACCACGAAAATTTTCACCGCTTCACCGCTGCTGCCGGACGGAACACCAACGGCAGCCACTTCCTGCACGCCTGGATGTTGCATCACCACGTCTTCAATTTCGTTCGGATAGACGTTAAAGCCGGAGACCAGGATCATATCTTTCTTACGATCAACAATACGCAGGAAGCCTTCATCATCCATCACCGCAATATCGCCGGTATGCAGCCAGCCGTCTTTGACGATTTCGTCTGTGGCGTCTGGTCGCTGCCAGTACCCCAGCATCACCTGCGGACCTTTCACGCACAGTTCGCCCGGTTCTCCCGGTGGCACTTCGTTGTCGTCATCATCCACCAGTTTGACCTCGGTAGACGGAACCGGTAACCCGATACTGCCGCTATGGTAGTCGATATCGTGAGGGTTGACGCTCACCAGCGGAGCGCACTCCGTCAGGCCATAGCCTTCCAGCAGATACTGCCCCGTCAGCTTCACCCAACGTTCCGCTACCGCCTGTTGAACCGGCATCCCGCCGCCTGCGGAAAGGTGCAGTGACGAGAAGTCCAGTTGCTGGAACTCTTTGTTATTTAGCAGCGCGTTAAACAGCGTGTTGACGCCGGTCATCGCGGTGAAGGGATATTTCGCCAGCTCTTTTACCAGTCCGGGAATATCGCGCGGGTTGGTAATCAGCAGATTTTGACCGCCCAGCTCAATAAACAGCAGGCAGTTCATCGTCAGCGCAAAAATGTGATACAGCGGTAGGGCCGTTACCACCAACTCTTTGCCCGGATGCAGCAACGGACCATAGGTGGCATTAACCTGCTCCAGGTTAGCCAGCATGTTACGGTGCGTGAGCATTGCGCCTTTCGCCACGCCGGTGGTACCACCGGTATACTGCAGGAAAGCCAAATCTTCTGACACGACTTCCGGCTTCACATACTGCATGCGGTAGCCGTTTTGCAGCGCACTGCGAAACGAGATGGCATCCGGCAGGTGATATTTCGGCACCAGACGCTTGATATATTTCACGACGAAGTTAACCAGCGTCCCTTTGGCGGTGGACAACTGATCGCCCATACGCGTCAGGATCACGTGTTGAACTGAGGTCTTATCGACCACTTTCTCCAGCGTGTGAGCAAAGTTAGAGACGATGACGATCGCCGATGCACCGCTATCGTTGAGCTGATGTTCCAGCTCGCGAGGCGTGTACAGCGGGTTCACGTTCACAACTATCATGCCAGCACGTAAAATCCCAAACAGTGCAACGGGATATTGCAACAGGTTGGGCATCATCAGTGCCACGCGATCGCCCTTTTTCAGTCCAAGTCCTTGTTGCAAATAAGCCGCGAATGCCCGACTGCGCTCTTCGAGTTTGCGGAAGGTCATCACCTCCCCCATGTTCATAAACGCGGGTTGATCGGCATACCGTCTTACTGAGTGTTCAAAGAGTTCCACCAGGGATTGATAACGGTCAGGATTGATCTCCGCGGGAACACCAGCGGGATAACGGTTAAGCCAAACCTTTTTCAATACATCACCTCTAAAATGCGTATTCGTCGTCATCACAACCCCAGGCAATAAACAAACTGTTAACATAATATTAACTCAGCGTACCAGTTTGTTTATTACACAACGACAAGGTTGCGAAGCACGTCACTATTTATTTTTCTTATATCCACGTTAATGCAGAAACAGCGGACGAGCCGCTATTTCTTTTATCATTAAAACAAAGAGTTACTCTGTTACTATCGTCTGAACCTGCGCGGGACCGGGATTGTACCATCCCCATCCGCCGTAGCCACCGTAAGGCCAGCCACGCGCACCGTAGAACCAGGGGTCAATCGGCTGCGGAGGCATCACAATTTGCTGAGTAATATGCCAGCGTTTATAACCGGTTACCTGCATCAGCATGAACTTATACGGTGTACTACCAATTTTTCCGTCCACAGTTCCGCTAATGGGTCCGACGACGGTGACCAGTTGACCACGAAAATCTACCGGGTCGAGGAAACCGTTAACATCGGCATAAATTCGCCCGCGTGACGCTTCGCCCAGAATCGGTCGTGCCCCGCTATCGAGCGGCATAGTGGCGATCTCCAGTCGGGATTTCCCCTGCTGGTTTTGAATATCCACCACCTTACCGCCAAAACGTGCTTCTTGTCCGACGTACAACTGCGGCGCATTCATCACCCGCACCAGATCCTGCTGCGGTGTCGGGCTCGAACCTTTAATCGCATCCGGGATGGTGACGCAGCCGCTTAGCGATAACGCCAATACGCCTGCCAGTACACCTTTCAATAACTGCTTTTGCACCACCATATTGCGACTCCCTTTTCTTAGCCTCTGCCCGGACATGTTCGCGATGCTGTGTATTGACATCAGTGCGAATTTACCAGGGATGTACTACTAAGATTCATTCTTTACCGGGAAGTTTCTTCCACGCCACGGTGTTACGTAAATAAACCGGTTCAGCATGTTCAACCGCCACGGTCTTACCCGAAGCCAGCATTAGCGTGGCGACAGGCAGCATATCTTCAGCCGCAGGAAGCAGCACATCACCATCGCTGAGCGTCAGACCGCTGTCTTTACCAAGCTCAGGCCAGGCTGGCCAGCCCGTGCCAACGGTTACCCAGTCGCCAGAAAGCTGCAGCAGGCGATCGTGTACCTGCTCCGGCGTTAACACCGCTTCTGTCTCTTCGCCGTGCCAGATGCCATCTTCATCACGCTGGTATTCAGCCCAGTACACTTCACCCATACGCGCGTCAATCGCCGCCAGTACGCGAGTCGCGCCCGACTTACGCCAGGCCCCCTGCGCCATTGTCGCGAGAGTGGAGACGCCGATCATCGGTAAATTCGCGCCTAACGCCAGCCCCTGGGCAATGCCAATCCCAATACGGACACCGGTGAAACTACCGGGACCGCGCCCAAATGCCAGGGCGTCAATGTCGGTTAACGTGAGATCGCCAGCGGCCAGGATTTCCTCGACCATCGGTAAAATTCGTTGGGTATGTTCTCGTGGGCAAAGCTCGAAGTGAGCCTTGATAGTACCGTCATTCCACAGGGCAACAGAGCACGCCTCTGTGGCGGTATCGATAGCCAGAATTCGCATGGGTGTTTGTGATCAGATCAATAAATTTGGCGCGCATCTTACCACACTCCGTAACAAATTACTCAGCCGATGGTATAGCAAGAAAGCGAACAGCACGCGCAATATCACGCGTGCGTGGCGCAGGCGGAAGGCTTGCCAGGAAGGTCGCGCCATAAGGCCGCATCACCAGACGGTTATCACAAATCACCAGCACACCGCGGTCGTCAGCATCACGGATCAGTCGCCCTACCCCCTGTTTCAGCGTGATAACCGCATCCGGCAACTGCACGTCTTCAAACGGATCGCCGCCGCGCAGGCGGCAGTCCTCCATTCGCGCTTTTAACAGCGGGTCATCCGGCGAGGTAAACGGCAGTTTGTCGATTATCACCAGCGACAGCGTATCACCGCGCACGTCCACGCCTTCCCAGAAGCTGCTGGTGGCAACCAGTAGCGCATTACCTGCGCTGACAAACTGCTGTAACAGTTGCCCTTTACTGGTTTCGCCCTGCAACAGAACGGGAAGCGTCATGGTGGCGCGGAATTGTTCCGCCAGATCGCGCATCATCGCGTGCGAAGTGCACAGCATAAAGCAGCGACCGTTGTTCGCTTCGATAATGGGACGCAGCATGGAAGCCAACTGCCGCGCAGCCCCCGGCTGGTTGGTTTGCGGGAGATTACGCGGCACGCACAGCAGCGCCTGACGGGTGTAATCAAATGGACTCGGCAGTAGCATCGACTCGGCATCGTCAATACCCAGCCGCGCGGTGAAATGATGGAGGTCATCGTTTACCGACAGCGTCGCGGAGGTAAAAATCCAGCAGCCCGGCTTTTGTTCCATCACTTCTTTGAATTTATCCGCCACAGTGAGCGGCGTCAGCGCGAGCGTAAAATGGCGGGAGGTGCATTCATACCAGTAGCTGAAGCCTGGCTGGTTGATCTCTTTCAGACGCTTCAGGCGCGCACGGTAAAGCGTGGCACGTTCAAACGCAGCATCCAGCAAGGCAGAACGGCCGAGAGACAGCTTCGCCACGTCATAACAGAGCTCAAGTGTGTCATCGAGCAGCAAAAACGCGCGCTGCACACGTTGGTCAGCCAACAGCTCTCGTAGGTTTCCACGATAGCCGGGCTCGCCGAGCTGTAGGCGAAAGTCCTGCGCGCTTTGCGCCAGCCGGTCCGCGCATTTTTGCAACTGCTGGGTGTCTTTCAGCTCGGTGCGATAGGCAATGGTGATGTCTTTTGCCAGATCCAGCAGTTGGCGACTGGAAAGCGATTGACCAAAGTACTGGCTGGCGATATCCGGTAGCTGATGGGCTTCATCGAAGATCATCACGTCTGCCTCGGGGATTAATTCACCAAATCCACTCTCTTTCACCACCATATCAGCGAGAAACAGATGATGGTTCACCACGACGACATCCGCTTCCATCGCCTTCTTGCGCGCTTTAACGACAAAGCACTCTTTATACAGCGGGCAGTCGCTGCCAAGGCAATTATCGTTTGTGCTGGTTACCAGCGGCCAGGCCTGAGAGTCTTCCGCCACGCTGACGCAGGTGCTGATGTCGCCATCAAGCGTTTGATTTGACCATGAGCGCAGCAGTATGACATCGCTTAACGTTTGTACCGGTAGATCACCACCCGCCAGCGCCTGCTGTTCGAGGCGTTCCAGACACAGGTAGTTGGAGCGCCCTTTTAGCAACGCCAGCTTACCGGTGAATTTCAGTGCTTTGGCAACGGTGGGAAGATCGCGACTGTAGAGCTGATCCTGCAACGCTTTCGATCCCGTCGACACAATCACTTTCTTTCCAGCGCGAAGCGCCGGGGCGAGGTAAGCGTATGTTTTACCTGTGCCAGTGCCGGCTTCTACAACAAGCGGTTGTGATTTTTCAATGGCATGACTGACAGCAATCGCCATCTGTCGCTGTGGTTCACGCGGTTTAAAACCCGGTATCGCTTTAGCCAATTGACCGTCTGCTGCAAAATCGTCCGTCACACTGCCCCCTGTTCATTTGAACAGGGATTATGTCAGGCCAGCGGGTCTTTCGCCAGTTGAAGAGGTGACGCGGGCGCAACATTATGGCAGTCTTGGCGCAATCTGAAGCCCATGAAGAAAAATGCAAATAAGGAATGATTTATGACGATTGTGCGCATTGATGCTGAAGCTCGTTGGTCTGACGTGGTTATCCATAACAACACGTTGTACTACACCGGCGTGCCGGAGAATCTGGATGCAGACGCTTTTGAGCAAACGGCAAATACGCTGGCGCAAATTGATGCGGTGCTGGAAAAACAGGGTAGCGACAAGTCACGAATCCTTGATGCCACCCTTTTTCTGGCGGACAAAAGTGATTTTGCCGCCATGAACAAAGCCTGGGATGCGTGGGTCGTTGCCGGTCACGCGCCAGTACGTTGTACCGTTCAGGCCGAATTGATGAACCCGAAATACAAAGTCGAGATCAAGATTATCGCTGCGGTTTAAGCGGCGCTACTCGTCTTCATCTTCAAAACGCGCCACGATCCGTTCACCGGTATGGCTGGCGCGTAGCTCTTCAGCAACCAGAGCAATCGCCTGTCCGCTGCTCATCCCCTGCGACATCAGTTCCTGAATCCGCTCTACTGCTTTTTGCTGCTGCTCATGACTGAGTGAAGGTAAACCTGCAAACATTGTTAACTCCTGCTAAATTGTCTGCGCTAATTATTTCATGCTACCGGGCAGTTAGCCAGTAGAGTAGCAACGAGTCAGGACTGATGAAGACGTTATCTCCCACAGTAATCACATTACCCTGGTGTCAGGACGCCGCTGAACGCTATTTTTCGACCTTAAGCCATCTGCCCTGGGCGATGCTGTTGCATTCAGGTCATGCCGATCATCCGCATAACCGTTTTGATATTCTGGTCGCCGACCCTGTAGCGACCCTGGTTACGCGTGCACAGGAGACTATGGTCAAGGACAGGCAAGGCATTTTGCGCACGCTTGATGACCCGATGGCAGTATTATATTCAACGCTAACCGCTCAGGCTATTCAGCCTGATTATCATCCCGACCTCCCGTTCCAGGGCGGCGCACTGGGTTTGTTTGGCTACGATCTGGGCCGCCGCTTTGAATCGCTGCCAAATATTGCCGAACGCGATATCGCCTTGCCGGATATGGGCGTCGGTATCTATGACTGGGCGTTGATTGTCGATCACCAGCTACAGACTGTATCACTGCTTAGCCATAGCGATGTGCATGCCCGTCTGGCGTGGCTCGAAAATCAACTGCCGCCGGTACGCGAGCCATTTACATTAACGTCGGCATGGCACTCGAATATGAGCCGTGAGCAATACGGCGAAAAATTTCGTCAGGTGCAGCACTATTTGCACAGCGGCGACTGCTATCAGGTCAACCTGGCCCAACGTTTTCAGGCGCAATATCAGGGAGATGAATGGCAAGCGTTTGTGCAGCTCAATCGCGCTAACCGCGCGCCATTCAGTGCGTTTATACGCCTGGAAGACGGCGCAATCCTCAGTCTGTCACCGGAACGCTTTATTCAACTGGAAGATCAGCATATCCAGACACGCCCCATCAAAGGTACGCTACCCAGACTGGACGATCCTGATGCCGATCGCCAGCAAGCCGACAAGCTGGCAAATTCGCCAAAGGATCGGGCGGAAAACCTGATGATCGTCGATTTGATGCGTAACGATATTGGCCGCGTTGCTGTACCGGGTTCGGTAAAGGTTCCGGAGCTGTTTGTGGTTGAACCGTTCCCTGCCGTTCATCATTTGGTCAGCACCATTACCGCACGTCTGCCAGAGTCATTACACGCCGCCGATCTGCTGCATGCCGCCTTCCCTGGTGGCTCCATCACCGGCGCGCCAAAAGTGCGGGCGATGGAAATTATCGACGAACTGGAGCCGCAAAGACGCAACGCCTGGTGCGGCAGCATTGGTTATCTGAGCTTTTGCGGCAATATGGATACCAGCATCACCATTCGCACACTGACAGCCACAAACGGACAAATTTATTGCTCCGCTGGCGGTGGCATTGTTGCAGACAGTCAGGAAGACGCGGAGTATCAGGAAACGTTTGATAAAGTGAATCGTATTTTGCACCAACTGGAGAACTGACACGTGGAATACAGCAGCCTGACGCTTGATGATTTTTTATCGCGCTTCCAACTCCTGCGCCCGCAGGTCAATCATGCCGCGTTAAACCAGCGCCAGGCCGCCGTACTGATCCCTGTCGTACGCCGTGCGCAGCCGGGATTGCTGTTAACCCAGCGATCCGTTCATCTGCGCAAGCACGCCGGACAGGTCGCCTTTCCCGGCGGTGCGGTGGACAGCAGCGATGCTTCATTGATTGCCGCCGCCCTTCGCGAAGCGCAGGAAGAAGTGGCGATCCCACCTTCTTGCGTTGAGGTGATTGGCGTGCTGCCACCGGTCGACAGCGTTACCGGATTTCAGGTCACGCCAGTGGTAGGTATTATCCCGCCAAATTTACCGTATCGCGCCAGTGAGGATGAAGTGTCTGCAGTGTTCGAAATGCCGCTGGCGCAGGCCCTGCATTTAGGTCGCTATCATCCTTTGGATATCTACCGTCGCGGTGATTCACATCGTGTATGGCTTTCCTGGTATGAGCACTATTTCGTCTGGGGAATGACCGCCGGAATAATTCGTGAGCTGGCGCTGCAAATTGGCGTCAAGCCCTGACTATACTTATCTTTACGCACGCCATAGACAACTTGAAACTCAGGTCACAACATTAGTAAAACCGCGGTTATCTATTAGTTTAATTCATGTGAATAGTTAAGCCGATCGCCGCGTTCCCTCTTACACTATGCGCAGTTATAACATCGTTACTGGAAAGCCCAGTCGCCCTGTAGGAGTATTATCGTGATTAGTCTATTCGACATGTTTAAGGTGGGGATTGGTCCCTCATCTTCCCATACCGTAGGGCCTATGAAGGCGGGTAAACAGTTCGTCGATGACCTGGTCGAAAAAGGATTACTGGACAGCGTTACTCGTGTCGCCGTCGACGTGTATGGTTCACTGTCGCTCACGGGTAAAGGTCACCACACCGATATCGCCATTATTATGGGTCTGGCGGGCAATGAGCCTGCTACCGTGGATATTGACAGCATCCCCGGATTTATCCGCGACGTAGAAACGCGTGGCCGCCTGCTGCTTGCGCAGGGGCAGCACGAAGTGGATTTCCCGCAGAATGACGGCATGCGTTTTCACAACGGCAACCTGCCGCTGCATGAAAACGGGATGCAGATCCATGCGTACAATGGCGAAACCGTCATTTACAGCAAAACGTACTATTCCATTGGCGGTGGGTTCATCGTTGATGAAGAACATTTTGGTCAGGATGCAACGAATGAGGTCAGCGTACCTTATCCGTTCAAATCCGCCACTGAAATGCTGGAATACTGCAACAGCACCGGTTTGTCTCTCTCAGGCATGGTGATGCAGAACGAACTTGCGCTGCACAGCAAGAAAGAGATTGAAGAGTACTTTGGCAACGTCTGGCAGACCATGCAGGCTTGTATCGATCGTGGGATGAACACCGAAGGCGTGCTGCCGGGTCCGCTGCGCGTTCCTCGCCGTGCCTCCGCCCTGCGTCGTATGCTGGTTTCCAGCGACAAGCTCTCCAACGATCCGATGAACGTGATCGACTGGGTGAACATGTTTGCGCTGGCGGTTAACGAAGAAAACGCCGCGGGTGGTCGCGTTGTAACCGCGCCAACCAACGGTGCCTGCGGGATCGTGCCTGCAGTACTGGCCTATTACGATCATTTCATCGAGTCCGTCAGCCCGGATATCTACACCCGTTATTTCCTGGCGGCGGGGGCAATTGGTGCGTTGTACAAGATGAACGCCTCTATCTCTGGCGCCGAAGTAGGCTGTCAGGGTGAAGTCGGTGTGGCATGTTCCATGGCTGCTGCAGGTCTGGCTGAGCTACTGGGCGCGAGCCCTGAGCAAGTGTGTGTTGCTGCCGAGATCGGTATGGAGCACAACCTGGGCTTAACCTGCGATCCGGTTGCCGGACAGGTGCAGGTTCCGTGCATCGAACGTAACGCTATTGCGTCCGTGAAGGCGATTAACGCCGCACGTATGGCGATGCGCCGCACCAGCGCGCCACGCGTCTCGCTGGATAAAGTCATTGAGACCATGTACGAAACAGGTAAAGACATGAACGCCAAATACCGCGAAACGTCACGCGGTGGTTTGGCAATCAAAGTTCAATGTGACTAATACTTAATTTTCGCCCATCTGCGACGGATGGGCGAATTTGCCCCTTCTCGCTCGTCTACTGTAATTTTCCCCACTACACTTGCTCTGTTGCTGTTGGCTTCTGTGACCAACGGCTTATCGGGCGGCCCGCATGCAAACAGCACAACGGATCATTCAAAACTATCGCCGTAATCGCTTAATCGTCTGCACAATATGTGCACTACTGACGCTCATCCTCACATTAACGGTCCGATTTATTTCGGAGCGTAATATAAATCACCGTTACACCGTCACCTTTGCTAATCATGCCGTAGAGGCACTGGATGATGTGCTGCTCCCACTGCAGGCCGGGCGCGATATACTGCTCCCGTTGATTGGTCTTCCCTGCTCTGTGGCGCGTTTACCTTTGAGCAAGCATGCTGCCAGGCTACAAACAGTGCGCTCTATCAGTCTGATTCAGGGGGGGATTCTTTATTGCTCCAGTATCTTTGGCTATCGCAATGTGCCTATCCGCCAAATTCAACCTGAATTACCGAGCCGGGAGGCGCAACTGCTGTTGTCCACCGACCATTCGCTGATTAAAGGTAGTCCCATTCTGACGCAGTGGTATCCGGCCTCCGCGGATGGCGAAAATGGGGTGCTGGAAATCGTCAATATTGATTTATTATCGACCATGCTGCTGGAACCCCAGCCACCGCAAATCACCAACGCCAGTTTAACCGTCGGCAACCGCCACCTGCTCTACGGACAAGGTGTTGTCGAGACCTTGCCTGCACTGAACGATGAAAAACGTTATCAGCTTTCATCGCAACATTTTCCCTTCACGATCAGCGTCACCGGCCCTGGCGCCAGTGAATTGGCGATAAAACATCTGCCGACACAACTGCCGCTGGCAGTGATCCTGAGCCTGTTGGTGGGATACCTTGCCTGGCTGGCAACCGCCAGCAGAATGAGTTTTTCCTGGGAGATTAATCTGGCTCTCGCGGCACACGAGTTCGAGTTGTTTTGTCAGCCACTGCTGAACGCGCAGACCCAGCAATGTATGGGTGTAGAAATTCTGTTGCGCTGGAACAACCCACGTCAGGGCTGGATTTCGCCGGAAGTGTTTATTCCTATCGCCGAAGAGCACAACCTGATTGTCCCTCTTACCCGTCATGTCATCGCAGAAACCATTCAGCAACGACACGTTTTTCCGATGAGTAGCCAGTTTCATATCGGTATCAATGTTGCCGCCAGCCATTTCCGCCACGGTACGCTGTTAAAAGACCTTAATCAGTACTGGTTCAGCCAGCATCCCATCCAGCAACTGGTTATAGAACTGACCGAACGCGATGCCTTACTGGATGTGGATTATCGGATCGTGCGCGAGTTGAATCGCCTCGGCGTTAAGCTGGCGATTGACGATTTTGGTACCGGAAACAGCTCGCTCTCCTGGCTGGAAAAATTGCGCCCGGATGTGCTGAAAATTGATAAATCATTTACTTCGGCGATCGGAACCGACGCCGTGAATTCAACCGTCACAGACATCATTATCGCGCTGGGAAAAAGGCTGAATATCGAACTGGTGGCTGAAGGCGTAGAAACGCAGGCACAGGCGCAGCATTTACGCCGTCATGGCGTACATATCTTGCAGGGTTTTTTGTATGCCAAGCCGATGCCGCTTCGTGATTTTCCCAAATGGCTGGCGGGCAGCACGCCGCCGCCCGCCAGGCATAACGGGCACCATATCATGCCCATTATGCCATTTCGCTAACCCCGTTTACTCGTCTTCGTCGTGAGCGGGTTGTTCTTTAACAATGCGAACTAAATCCACACGATAGTCATTAGCTTCGACAATCGTAATGCTCAGCGGTGCAACCTCAATAACATCACCTACACGCGGGATGTGACCGTTAGCCGCAATCACCAGCCCTGCTACGGTGGCGATGTCTTCGTCCTCATCCACCAGCGTATCCACGTCCAGCGCCTGTTGCAGCGCGTGCAGATCGGTTCCCCCTTTCACCAACCAGCCACCGGCGTCAGCAATGATTTCAGGGGTTTCGTCGGCATCCGGGAATTCACCTGCGATCGCTTCTAATACGTCCAGCGGTGTTACCAGCCCTTGCACCACGCCAAATTCGTTAGTGACGATGACAAAGCTACCGCGGGCACGACGCAGCACGCCTAGCAGATTAATCGGGTCGAGCGTTTCCGGGACGACAATTGCCGGCGAGGCAGACGCAATCGCTGCAACATCCACACCGTCTTCCAGCGCCACCAGCAGCTCTTTAGCACGCACGATACCGATAATTTCATCAAGTTCACCGCGACACACCGGGAACAGGCTGTGTGGAGAAGAAAGCAACTGTTCGCGAATTTCCGCTACGCTCAGATCGGCGTCGACCCAACTAATTTCACCACGAGGTGTCATGATGCCGCGTAATGAACGGGATGCCAGTGAGAGAACACCGTTGATCATATAGCGTTCTTCTTCCACAAACGCGCCTTCCGGGACCGGAACAGGAACCGGATTGTCGGATTCCATCTGCACGCTGGCCTGACGTTTACCCCCCATCAGACGCAAGATTGCATCCGCAGTCCGCGCACGCAGCGGCAGAGTCGACTGGTGGCGAATAAAGTTACGACGGGCAATCTGGTTAAACAGTTCGATGATAATTGAGAAGCCAATCGCCGCATACAGATAACCTTTCGGAATGTGGAAGCCAAACCCTTCGGCAACCAGGCTCAAACCGATCATCAGCAGGAAGCTCAGACACAGCACCACCACCGTCGGATGTTGGTTCACAAATCGCGTCAGCGGCTTCGATGCCAGCAGCATCACCGCCATCGCAATAACCACCGCCGCCATCATCACCGGCAGATGGTTGACCATACCGACGGCAGTAATGACCGCATCCAGCGAGAACACCGCATCGAGGATAACAATTTGCGTCACCACGACCCAGAAGCTCGCATAGCCTTTTGACTGCCCGGTATCATGTTCACGGTTTTCCAGCCGCTCATGCAGCTCTGTCGTAGCCTTGAACAAGAGGAAGATACCCCCCAGCAGCATAATCAGATCTCGCCCGGAAAACGCGTAGTCCATGACCGTAAACAGCGGTTTTGTCAGCGTCACCATCCACGAAATCACGGACAACAAGCCCAGACGCATAATCAGCGCCAGTGACAAACCAATGAGGCGCGCTTTATCTCGCTGTTTCGGTGGCAGCTTATCGGCAAGAATTGCAATGAAGACCAGGTTATCGATACCCAGAACAATTTCGAGAACAACAAGCGTGAGCAAACCCACCCAAATCTGCGGGTCCATTAAGAGTTCCATGACAAGCTCCTGCTTAAGGAATGATCAAACTGCGCCCTGAACATCTCAGGCGTTAAAGCAATATGCAGATAAAGTTTGTGGCAAAAAGTGCCAAACTGACAGGCTTGATACGGCCTAAAGGTGAAATGACGTCGGTGACGATCCATATGGTGGGCTACTGCCCTATACTCCTGAGTAATTAAACAGATGCTAAACATAACAGAGACAACCGGTTTTTAGCAAAGATTTACCTTCCTTTGCAATAAGTTGTTTCGGAGATATTTCACCCTTCGAAATTTCTTCTGATCGGAAGTTAAATTACGGATCTTCATCACATAAAATATTTTTTTCGATATCTAAAATAATTCACGAAAATCATAGGTTTTTCTTTGTAACCCTTATCTGAATCGATTCGATTGCGGACGAGCGATTCAAAATGCATCTTCACGTTGATGTGTTAACGATAATAAAGGAGGTAGCAAGTGACCATTGCTATTGTAATAGGCACACATGGTTGGGCTGCAGAGCAGTTACTTAAAACAGCAGAGATGTTGTTAGGCGAGCAGGAAAACGTCGGCTGGATCGATTTCGTTCCAGGCGAAAATGCCGAAACGCTGATTGAAAAGTATAACGCTCAGTTGGCAAAACTGGATACCAGTAAAGGCGTGCTGTTTCTCGTTGACACATGGGGAGGCAGCCCGTTTAACGCTGCGAGCCGCATTGTTGTCGATAAAGAGCATTATGAAGTTATCGCAGGCGTGAACATTCCCATGCTGGTAGAAACCTTCATGGCGCGTGACGACAACCCCAGCTTCGATGAATTAGTGGCACTGGCCGTTGAAACCGGTAGCGAAGGCGTGAAAGCGCTGAAAGCTAAACCTGTTGAAAAAGCCGCACCAGCCCCCGTCGCAGCACCTAAGGCAGCGGCACCCGCGAAACCGATGGGCCCGAACGACTATATGCAGATCGGCCTCGCACGTATCGATGACCGTTTAATCCATGGTCAGGTGGCAACTCGCTGGACCAAAGAAACCAACGTAACGCGCATTATCGTCGTCAGTGATGAAGTTGCTGCTGATACCGTGCGTAAGACGTTGCTGACTCAGGTCGCACCGCCAGGCGTTACCGCACATGTGGTTGATGTCGCGAAAATGATCCGCGTCTATAACAACCCGAAATACGCCGGTGAGCGTGTAATGCTGCTGTTCACCAACCCGACCGATGTAGAACGCATCGTTGAAGGTGGCGTAAAAATTACCTCTGTTAACATTGGCGGCATGGCATTCCGCCAGGGGAAAACGCAGGTAAACAACGCGATTTCGGTGGATGAAAAAGACATCGAAGCCTTCAAGAAACTCAACGAACGCGGTATTGAGCTCGAAGCCCGTAAGGTTTCTACCGATCAGAAACTGAAAATGATGGATTTGATTGCCAAGGCGAAATAACCACCTGGCATTTACTTAGTTTTCACACTTAAGTCTGTATAGCAATAGGAGAAGTACAATGGAGATTACCACTCTTCAGATTGTGCTGGTGTTCATCGTCGCATGTATCGCGGGTATGGAGTCGGTACTCGATGAATTTCAGTTCCACCGTCCATTGGTGGCCTGTACGCTGATTGGTGCCGTTCTCGGGGATATGAAAACCGGTATTATCATCGGTGGTACCCTGGAAATGATCGCTCTGGGCTGGATGAACATCGGTGCTGCGGTTGCGCCTGATGCTGCACTGGCTTCCATTATCTCTACCGTTCTGGTTATTGCGGGTCACCAAAGTATCGGTGCAGGTATCGCGCTGGCGATACCACTGGCAGCAGCAGGCCAGGTTCTGACCATTATCGTTCGTACCATCACCGTAGCATTCCAGCACGCGGCGGATAAGGCGGCCGAAAACGGCAACCTGACGGCGCTCTCCTGGCTGCACGTTTCCTCCCTGTTCCTGCAGGCTATGCGTATCGCTATCCCGGCGGTAATCGTAGCGATTTCTGTCGGTACCAGTGAAGTTCAGAGCATGCTTAATGCCATTCCGGAAGTCGTGACCGGCGGCCTGAACATCGCAGGCGGTATGATCGTGGTGGTTGGTTATGCGATGGTCATCAACATGATGCGCGCAGGCTACCTGATGCCATTCTTCTACCTCGGCTTCGTCACCGCGGCATTTACTAACTTCAACCTGGTTGCTCTGGGTGTGATTGGCGCAGTAATGGCGATCCTCTACATTCAGCTGAGCCCGAAATATAACCGCGTAGCCGGTGCGCCTGCTGCGGCGGCTGGCAATAACGATCTCGATAACGAACTGGACTAGCAGGTGAGCGAAATGGTTGATATGACTAAAACTACCACCGAGAAAAAACTCACTCCGAGTGACATTCGTGGCGTGTTCATTCGTTCTAACCTGTTTCAGGGTTCATGGAACTTCGAACGTATGCAGGCGCTGGGCTTCTGTTTCTCCATGGTACCGGCTATTCGCCGCTTGTATCCGGAAAACAACGACGCCCGTAAGCAAGCTATCAAACGTCACCTGGAATTCTTTAACACCCATCCCTATGTAGCGGCACCGGTTCTGGGCGTTACACTGGCAATGGAAGAACAGCGTGCGAATGGCGCAGAGATTGACGATGGTGCTATCAACGGTATCAAAGTTGGTCTGATGGGACCGCTGGCAGGCGTGGGCGACCCGATTTTCTGGGGTACCGTACGCCCGGTATTCGCCGCGCTGGGTGCAGGTATCGCGATGAGCGGTAGCCTGCTTGGGCCACTGCTGTTCTTTATCCTGTTCAACCTGGTACGTCTGGCAACCCGTTACTACGGCGTGGCATACGGCTACCGTAAAGGCGTAGATATCGTTAAAGATATGGGCGGCGGCTTCCTGCAGAAACTGACTGAGGGAGCGTCAATCCTCGGCCTGTTTGTCATGGGGGCCTTGGTTAACAAGTGGACGCACGTGAATATCCCACTGGTGGTCTCCACCATCACCGGTCAGGATGGCCAAACGCGCGTGACCACTGTGCAGACAATCCTTGATCAGCTGATGCCGGGCCTGGTTCCTCTGCTACTGACCTTCGCCTGTATGTGGCTTCTGCGTAAGAAAGTGAACCCACTGTGGATCATCGTTGGCTTTTTCGTCATCGGTATCGCGGGCTACGCTGTCGGCCTGCTCGGCCTGTAAGACTGTTGTACATCACCGGGGGCTTGCCCCCGGTTTTTCTATTTAGAGGGTTGAGGATTCATGACTATCACGGACCTGGTGCTGGTTCTATTTATCTTTTCGCTGCTGGCGTATGCCATTTACGATCAGTTCATCATGCCCCGCCGTAATGGCCCCACTCTACTTACTGTTGCCCTGCTTCCACGCAGTCGAGTCGACAGCGTTATCTTCATCGGTTTGATTGTTATTCTGATCTACAACAACATCACCAGCCACGGCGCGCAATTTACCACATGGTTATTATGTGCACTGGTGTTAATGGGGTTGTATCTGTTCTGGATCCGTACGCCTAAAATTATTTTCAAACAAAAAGGTTTTCTCTTCGCCAATGTCTGGATTGAATATGACCGGATTAAAGAGATGAATTTATCAGAAGACGGTGTGCTGGTGATGCAATTAGAGCAAAGACGATTGCTTATTCGCGTACGAAATATAGACGACCTGGAGAAGATATATAAACTTCTAATTTCAAACCAATAAGTTACAAATATAGCCTGAACTATGTTTTTTATATCTCAGTGAAAAACAAACATAGCTAAGGCTATATTTCTCCGCCCATATGTTATTTAATTTAACGTTTTGCCTATAAATAAATCTAAATGAAAATTATTTTCATTTAGAAGTCAAATAATATTTCTGCGTTTCTTGTTTTATATTCCAAAAATATGTTAAGGTTGCGCCCGTCGTTGGGGAGTAGCCGATTTCCAGACTCCGGAAATGTACGTGTCAACATACTCGTTGAAAAACGTGGCACGTACGGACTGAACATCACGTTTAGTCAGGCGAGACCATAGGCACATCAACTGCAATGCATATTTGAATGGCTCTGTATAGACAATGGGTCCGCTCAGTGTGCATGGTTACTGGGGGCAGTGATGTGTTTTATGGAATACCCCGGTCAGGACGCTGTTATGAATATCACCGCAACTGTTCTTCTCGCTTTCGGTATGTCGATGGATGCTTTCGCAGCATCAATTGGCAAAGGCGCCACCTTACATAAACCTAAATTCTCTGAAGCTCTGCGTACCGGCCTTATCTTTGGCGCAGTCGAGACCCTTACGCCACTGATTGGCTGGGGAATGGGGATGCTTGCCAGCAAATTCGTGCTGGAGTGGAACCACTGGATCGCCTTCATTTTGCTGATCTTTTTAGGCGGCCGAATGATAATCGAAGGCTTTCGTGACAACGATGATGAAGATGAAGAGCCGCAGCGCCGCCACGGTTTCTGGCTGCTGGTCACCACTGCCATTGCGACCAGTCTCGACGCGATGGCCGTCGGGGTGGGTCTGGCCTTCCTGCAGGTCAACATTATTGCCACTGCGCTGGCCATTGGCTGCGCCACGTTAATTATGTCCACGCTTGGCATGATGATCGGTCGTTTTATTGGCCCGATGTTGGGCAAGCGAGCTGAAATTCTGGGTGGGGTAGTCCTGATTGGTATCGGCGCCCAGATCCTCTGGGCACACTTCCACGGTTAATTCAGACGCTGCCAGATATGAATACTAAAGTCAGTCTGGCAGTCAAACTTCGTTTTCCCCGCTAACGTTTCCCACACTTCCGGCTTTGCCCGCCAGGCGAACGGCGTCATTTGCAATAACGCAACGGCCTCGCTGCCCTTAAGCTGCATCTGATACCCCAGCGCAATACTCTGTTGCAGAACAAAACCGTCCAGTTGCTCTGTGTGTGGCGCATGTAAACGCACCTCATCATAAATCAGCCCTTTAAGTTCCATTAAATGACGCGGACCCGGCGTGGCGGTGATTACCCATCCACCCAGTTTCACCACGCGGGCCAACTCTTCGGCTTTGCAAGGTGCGTAGATCCTGATAATGGCGTCCATTGACGCATCGGCAAACGGCAGACGATGGCTGGAGGCAACGCAAAAGGTCACCTGCGAATAACGTCGGGCCGCGGCCTTAATCGCCACTTTAGAAACATCAAGCCCAAAGGTTGTACTGCCCGCCAGCACATCGGCAAACGCGTGAGTGTAGTACCCTTCCCCACAGCCGATATCCAGGATCGTCGCATCGTCTGAAATCAGCCTCTGCTTGAGCGCATCCACAATCGCATCGCGTAGCGGCTGATAGTGACCAGCATCAAGAAATGCCCGGCGCGCCTGCATCATTTCCGCACTGTCACCCGGATCGCGAGACCGCTTATGCTGAACCGGCATCAGGTTAACATATCCCTCTTTCGCCACATCAAACTGGTGTCGCTCCGGGCAGACAAAACTGTTATTCGCTTGAGTAAGAGGCTGGTGGCAAAGAGGACAGGAAAACGACATGACAACTCCGGCAGGTGGCTTAAGGGCGCAAGTGTAACGCGAATTGCGCCCTGGGAAAATAACTTACAGCGACGGCGAGGATACGCTGCTGCCGTGCATCACCAGCAGATGATCGGAGTCAGCAGGCATGCCGTCCGGTTTGACGTTTTCCAGACGCAGAACATCGCCCATAATCTGGCTGAAGACCGGCGCGGAGACGGCTCCCCCATAGTAAGCACCGTTTTGCGGGTTATTAATCACCACGACCAGTGCGAATTTTGGATCGCTCGCTGGCGCAACCCCTGCCGTATAAGCCACGTATTTATCGACATATTTACCGTCATCACCAATTTTCTTTGCCGTCCCGGTTTTCACCGCAACACGGTAATCCCTCACCGCAGCCTTGGTCCCACCGCCGCCGGGTAGCGCGACGCTTTCCATCATATGTTCAACCTGATGCACCAACGCCTCCGGCATCACCCGCGTACCTATCACTGGCGGATCGATACGCGTAATAGAAAGGGGGCGGTAAATACCAAAACTGCCGATGGTGGCATAGACATGCGCCAACTGGAGCGGCGTCACCATTAACCCGTAACCGAATGCAAAGGTCGCCCGGTCCAGATCGCTCCAGTAACGTCGCTGAGGCATTAAACCGCTACTTTCTCCGGTTAGCCCCAGCCCGGTTGGGTCGCCAAAACCAAAGCGTTTATAGGTATCCAGCAGTTTCTGTACCGGCATTGCCAGCGAAAGGTGCGACACACCGGTATCGCTTGATTTCTGCAAAATACCGGTAAGCGATAGCTCCGGGTAAAATCCGACATCGCGGATGCGATGTCCATCGAGATTAAAAGGATGGGTATCAATGACGCTATCAGGCTGCACAATCCCTTGCTGCAGAGCAGTCATGATCACCAGCGGTTTAACGGTTGAACCGGGTTCAAAGGTGTCGCTAATTGCACGGTTGCGAAAATCATCCAGCACCGCGCCATCACGGTTATTGGGATTGAAGTCGGGAAAGCTTGCCATCGACAGGATTTCGCCGGTGGCAATATTGACCAGCACCGCGGCTCCAGATTCCGCTTTATTCCATGTTACGGCATTGTCCAGCGCATCTTCAGTCACCGTCTGCAAGCGCTCATCAATACTGAGCTGCAATTCGTGCGCGGGGACCGGCATCACTTCCGTGATATTTTCAATCACATGCCCGAACTTGTCTTTGCGCACAAGGCGAGAGCCGGGTTTACCCATCAACTGGCTGTTGAAACTTTTCTCCAGGCCTTCAATACCTTGTCCATCAATGTTCGTAAAGCCGATAAGATTTGCCGCCACATGGCCTGCGGGATAGAAACGGCGGGATTCTTCGCGCAGATTAATCCCCGGGAGATTAAGATCATCGACCCACTGCGCCTGCTGAGGAGAGATCTGGCGCGCCAGATAAATAAAGCGGCCAGATGGATTGCTGTTAACACGTTCAGCCAGCGTGCTGAGTGAAATATGCAGGGTCTTCGCCAATGCCTGCCAGCGTTCGTTATAGCCAACGCCACCTTTGCTGACAATCGTCTTCGGATCGGCCCAAACTGCATTCACCGGCACGCTTACTGCGAGAGGACGTCCTTCTCTGTCGGTAATCATCCCACGCGGTGAGGCGATTGTGACTTCACGTAACGAACGCATATCCTCCTGCTTGACCAGGCTCGTTGGGGTGACAATTTGTAACCACGCAACCCGACCAAGCAACAATCCCAGACTCAACAGTATTGCCACACAAAGCAGGGCAAAACGTACGGGAGTAAAATTGCGCGCATCGCCGTCGTTTTTCTTTTTCACCGGGGCTCCAGCAAGATAGTTTTTCAGGTGACTGATTTAACGGGAATTGCCGGGAGAAAGCGGGAAAAACAATGCTACGAACATCGCGCCTTTGCAACAAAGCGCTAATGGAGAGGCATTCAGAAATATTTTGACGTAATTTGAATTAAAAAGCCCCGCATAAGCGAGGCTTTATATCTGAATTGGTTGCGCCTGAGCGCTTCAAATCAGTGGTATCGATCAGATAGCTGTTACGTTAACAGCAGCCGGACCTTTCTGGCCGTCCTGAATTTCGAACTCAACGTTCTGGCCTTCAGCCAGAGTTTTGAAGCCGTTACCCTGGATAGCGGAGAAGTGTACGAACACATCTTTGCTGCCATCAGCCGGGGTAATGAAACCAAAACCTTTAGACTCGTTGAACCACTTAACTTGACCTTTAATCTTTGCCATTTGCAAAATTCCTTAGAGTATTTTCTTCGCCCGCAGGCATAACATAGATAAAACTGAGACATTACTGCTTGAGGCACTAATATAAGGTTCGGCAGAGAAGCGGTATTCAACGTCAACGTGTTTACTCAGGACTTCTTTACTGAAAATGCCACACATAAACAGAACTGTACCTCGTTTAACCCAAACCGTGTTATCACATACAACGTTAATAATGGCAAGCCATTTTTAAACGTGTCTCGATCGGTCGCACAAATCACGCAGTTCATCAAACAACAACTGCACAGTTATGCGCCAGGCCGAGTAGAGATATATCCTCGCCTCTCTCCCCTTGCCCCGGCTGGCCTGCGCCGTAGCAGGGACTTTTCTACCATAGCTCATCAGGTTCAACTGTTCCAGATTATCTGTCACAGCCTCTGCCAGATATCATTTTTTATGCTTAGTAATGCATAAAATATCACAAGCGTAAAAATGAGATCGGCATTCTGGTTTTGCACCAAAATAATGAAAGAATGATGACAATGCACAAAAAAAGTAAGAGAAACGTTTCGCTGATAATAAAACGATCGGTATCACAAAAATGACACAATCATATTATTAATCTATGGATAATTATATTTATGTCAAACCAGAGATAAGATATTAATTGGTCTGAGCATCTGGAAAAACGCAGGTTCCACGTGTGTCGGCGCAGTAATTGCCGGATTGTTGCAGAAGAAAATAATCTGATATCGTTGACGACAGGATGAAGCATCTGAGAATAGCATCTACAGACTCTCACCCTGTCTTTCTGTTTACTACCGTTCGGCTACCAGACGAATGATGTCATCATCTTCATCCTGAGTTTGCACCGCGGTAGGCTCTTCTGCTTTTTCCGGTTCGTTAGCTTCACAAAGACGACGGAGCAATGCGTTCTGTCGTTTTTGCTGATCCAACAACGCCTCAAGCAGTTCAATCTGCTCGTTAGTACGCGAACTTGCCCGATTGATGAAAAACCACAATACAAGCCCGATTACCAGAACCACCACCGATACCACTAAAGACGCAAAACTCAACGCGCCAGAATTCAAAACTTCGTTCATTTCACCACCTCAATGTAGACAGCGTAGTTTACCATTGCCGCACAAGAAGGTAATCAACTGTTACTGAAATGCGCTTACCAGGGAATAAATTTATTGATGGCGCAAATTCCGCTGAAAAATTGTACGTCCTGATCGCACATGATGTTGAACACCTGCGCCCACATCAGTATGCATACCAGCACGACAACTATCAGGACCACCCATCGAATTTTTTTCACTCCAACTCCACTCTCCGAATCTACAGCCTATGTTGATAAATTATCATGAGTTACCTAAACCCTAAGTTAACTGTAACGGCATTAAATGTTTTTAGGAATGATTCACTTGTTTCATCCCATGTACAGGCTAATCTAATAATAACGAGAAAAGATAAGAGGTTGTAATGCGTTTGATTATCCGCGCTATTGTGTTGCTCGCTCTGGTTTGGATCGGTTTATTACTGAGTGGCTACGGCGTTTTGATAGGAAGTAAGGAGACTGCGGCAGGTCTGGGCCTGCAATGTCAATATCTGACCGCCCGCGGGACCAGCACCGCGCAATACGTCCATACCAACAGCGGCATCATTGGCCTGTCAGATTGCCCCCTGTTGAGGAAAAGCACCGTCGTTATCGATAATGGTTAATATAGCAGCAAAAAATCAGTACGTTATTCGCTCCGGCGACGACGGCAGATCGTAAAAAACCCGATACGCCGTATCGGGTTTTCTGTGTATCGCAACACGTCAAAATTAGAACGGGTAATCGTTATAACCCATTTGCTCTGAAATCTTACGCGCTGCGGTGTGCAGCATTTCGACATATTCGTGCAAACGTTCTTCAGAAAAACGCAGCGTCGGGAATGAGATGCTCAGACCCGCAATGACCACGCCGAAACGATCAAACACCGGTACCCCGATACAGCGCAGTCCTTCTTCCTGCTCTTCGTTGTCTTCGCCATAGCCCTGCTCACGGACTTTATCGAGTAATACCAGCAATTCATCAGTGTTAGTGATTGTCCGATCTGTACTGCGTTTGTACTCAATACCATCCAGAATTTGCTTCACTTCATCGCGGTCGCGCCATGCCAGCAGCACTTTACCAATGGCGGTGCTGTACAGCGGATTACGACGACCCACGCGGGAATACATGCGCAAATTGTACATCGAGTCGATTTTATGGATGTAGACAATGCTGTCTTCATCCAGCGCACCGAGGTGTACTGTTTCCTTGGTCAGACGTGAAAGTTCGCGCATCTGGATGTCAGCGCTACGGATCAGATCAACGTTCTGTAATGCACGCGCACCCAGTTCAAATAATTTCAGGGTTAGGGAATACTTCTCAGACTCGCCTTCTTGTGCCACATAACCCAGCGTTTTCATGGTCTGCAAAAAGCGATAAACGGTGCTTTTTGACATCATGACGCGTTGTGACAATTCGGTAATACCAATTTCGCGCTCTTCACCCAGCGCCTGCAGGATGCCAAAAACCTTCAGCACGGAAGATACAGAATCGGGTTGTTTATCCAGATCTGCGATAGCCATTTACCACCTCATTGCGAGTGTTTTATAAAAATCAGAACCGGTTTTTATTATAATTTCACGTACCTGCCGTCGCAATCTGTCTTTGCTCACTTAGTTACAAATCTGCGACCTAACGCCTGAATATCAATGCTAAAATTATTATTCTCATCATAATTTCCGACAAAATTGACTTCCTATGGAAAAAATTCAGGCCGATGGCCTGCCATTGCCCCAGCGATACGGTGCAATTTTAACCATTGTTATTGGCATCTCTATGGCAGTACTGGACGGCGCAATTGCTAACGTTGCCCTGCCGACGATTGCCACCGATCTTCAGGCCTCCGCGGCCAGTTCAATCTGGGTCGTTAACGCCTACCAAATTGCGATTGTCGTATCACTCCTGTCACTCTCATTTCTGGGTGATATGTTTGGCTACCGACGCATATACAAGTGTGGACTGGTGGTATTTCTGCTCGCATCACTTTTCTGTGCCCTCTCCGATTCGCTGCACATGCTAACACTGGCGCGTGTGGCTCAGGGTTTCGGCGGAGCGGCATTGATGAGCGTGAATACAGCACTCATTCGCCTGATTTATCCGCAGCGTCAGCTTGGACGAGGCATGGGAATCAACTCCTTTATCGTGGCGGTTTCCTCAGCAGCAGGCCCGACTATTGCGGCAGCGATCCTCTCAATTGCCTCGTGGAAATGGTTGTTTCTGATTAACGTGCCACTGGGTATTATCGCGTTACTGCTGGCCATGCGCTTCCTGCCACCTAATACACCGCGTAGCAATAAGCCACGTTTTGATCTGCCCAGCGCGGTGATGAATGCGCTAACGTTTGGCTTGCTAATCACCGCACTTAGCGGTTTTGCACAAGGGCAATCGCTTAAGTTAATTGGTGCTGAGCTCGTAGGGCTCATCGTGGTCGGTTTCTTCTTTATCCGCCGTCAGCTCGCGCTACCGGTACCATTATTACCGGTTGACCTGCTGCGCATTCCGCTGTTTTCACTCTCGATTTGCACGTCAATCTGTTCATTTAGCGCACAAATGCTGGCGATGGTTTCCCTGCCCTTCTTTCTACAAACTGTGCTCGGTCGTAACGAAGTAGAAACGGGCCTGCTATTGACCCCATGGCCGCTGGCAACCATGGTGATGGCGCCACTGGCCGGGTATCTTATCGAACGCGTCCACGCGGGGTTATTGGGTGCGCTGGGTATGGTCGTGATGGCAAGCGGGTTGTTTTCGCTGGTGCTGCTGCCCGCTTCGCCCTCCGATTATAATATCATCTGGCCGATGATATTGTGCGGCGCAGGCTTTGGTCTATTCCAGTCACCGAATAACCACACCATTATCACCTCTGCGCCGCGTGAGCGCAGCGGCGGGGCGAGCGGTATGCTGGGAACGGCGCGCCTGTTAGGGCAAAGTACCGGCGCAGCGCTGGTGGCATTGATGCTCAATCAGTTTGGCGATAACGGAACACATATATCTCTGATAACTGCGGGTGTACTGGCAACGGTTGCTGCCATAGTGAGCGGCCTGCGTATCACGCAGCCGCGTGCATAAACGCCAGGCCCGGCAACACTTCGCCGGGCCTGGCGTCATTTATTATTCGCGTAACGATTCCGATGTCACCACTCCGGCTGGTACATAGGATTGGACGGATCGTCGGTATCTCCCATTATACAATCTGAAAAAAACTCCAGACTAAATCCTGAAGTGGCTAACTGCATCAATTTACGCTGCTCATCCGTTAAATTCGCTGTTGGGTCAAGTTCTTCTGCTGAAACAGCATCATCTGCAGAAACTGGCGTTGAGCTGATGGTCATGTCGCTCATGATAAATACCTATTTCAGGAACTCTTTTTGGGTTTCCAGTAGAGCTTCTATCGTCGACGACAATACCTTGGTCAGGTTATTGAAGATGGTATTAGCCTGGCTTAATTTTTCTGACATAACTTGTGACTGGCTTTCTACTGTACTGGACATCGTGTTCATCGAGTTTTCCCACTCGTTAAACATACCGCTGCTGATAGTGACAGCTGTGCTGTTAGTATAATCCCAATCTGCACCTGTAGAAATACACACGTCAGTGCGTTCAGAGCTATTACCCATTTTATAAGATTCAGCCTGAATAACCAGAGGCTCTGTGACATGCACCGTAGAGCCGTTACTTAAGCCGTCCTCAGGTGAAGGTGTCAGTAAGCTTGTTGGGATTAAAAGGTAGTCAGATGGATCAGAACCACCTCTATCTTTTATAATCACGGCTGTATAACCTTCAGGTACATACCATCCCGCAATATCCAAGAGAACTGGATTTACATACGTTAAGTCCTCAGCTGTTGGCATCATATAATAATACTTTTCAGTTGTGTCACCACCAGAGTAATGCTCATAATCATACGAATTCTTCGTATCGCCATAATACCGCTCGTCGGCAATCAGTTGTTGCGGTAGTAACGAGCTTGCAGGTGGATTTGTTGGTGCCCCAATATTGAATGGGTTGTCTTTACCGATTGTACCGTTTCCATATAAACCTACTGTAGAATCTATTGCGTCACGAATCGGTTGTAGATCAGGGTAGACATACAGGCTATAAGTGCCATCAGCTTCCATCACCAAATAAAGCCGACAGTCCTCTTCTGGTGGTTCATTAAGATTAGCAACCGAATCAACCACCGTAATATTATCTATATCATCTCCAGGGTTACCTGTATTCATTTTCCCATCAGATCCTGCCTCTTCATGCGTTGCAATAACAAGCTGATCGGTTAACTCCAGTTGTGTAGCCCAATAATAGACTCCCTGGGCATCTAATCCGCGGATAGCCACAGGTCCGCGTTCAGGATAGGGGCCGGAAGTCGTTTCAGGGTTAATGGGCGTCAGGTTGATATTACCGTTAGCATCATATATCCCCCACCCATCAATTATGGCATTGAGTTCCTCCATTACACTGCTCATCTCAATTTTCATTTTATCGTCGCTATTGGAGACAAATGTCACCATCCGCGCTTTAAAGCTGTTAACATCATTGAGAAATTCAACGCTTTGATTAGCAAGATCGGTATATACATCCATATAATCCGTTTGCAGCCCAGCAAGCTCAGTACTAACATCCGCATAAATTTCCCAGTCACTCTCGGGATAATTCACCCCATTGCCATGATCGTTATCATTTGACCAGATAGAGGTGCTGAAATCGATATCATCATCAATCTTGCCATCACCGTCCTTATCCATGTTTTTGTCGAAAGTGATGTCCCAGAGTGACCCCCCAGCAGCGGAGTCCTCTAAAGATTCTCCCACGCTCTTTTCGCTTGAAACACCAGTGCTCATGAACCGAGAGAGAGACGATTTCAATACGGCCTGTGCAGGAGCCGTATCGATAAGGATCCCTTTGTTGAGCAGCTGATGATACTGTTCAGAATAGACTGCCAGTTTTTCTGTCAATATATCAATTACCTGCTGGCGTCGCGTACCCGTTTCTGCAGTGTTGGCAGTTGTCGAAGCTTGTACCACCTCAGGCGATGAAGAAACCGCGTCCGTGGTTGTACATAGAGTTGAAAATGAAATTTGTCCTGCTGTTGTGATACTTGTAGACATCGTATCTTTCCCTGAAAGGTGTGCAACGTTTTAGCTACCTGACATCCCGGCAAGCGTATCCTGAGATTGCACATAATGAAGCAATTGTATGTTGCTGGTAATTGCAAGTTTCTGCATCGCGTTGTGCTTATGTACCGCAACCGTACAGACTGAACGCTTGAGAAGGTTTGCAATCTCCTTTACCCGCATGCCTCGTGCATACAGGCGAATAATTTCGAGTTCTCTCGAAGTTAACTGGGACTGCTGTTGAGCATAACCAGTAGTTATATCCGTCTGTTGGATCCGCGGAGAAGAATAAAAGCGCTTTGCCACCAAATCAGATAATGCTTTTGGCAGACAACGTTCCAAATCATCTTTCTTGCTGATTAACGCGTGTACCCCTGACGCCCGGAGACGGCGGAGCGTGGGAGTAAACGTGTAGTTTTCACTTACCAGCGCAATCAGCTTGAGTTCCGGTGCTACCTTTTGAATTCTCGAGATATAGTGACTGGCATCATTATTATTTTGACAGTCAAAAGATACATCAACAATCAACACTAAATTTTTATCATCGCACTTGCCTGATAACGCGTGAATCAATTCATTTCGCGAATGAGTTACAAATGCAATATCCGCATACCCGGCAAGCAAGCTGCGTAATCCTGTAATAACAATCGGTTCATCACTGGCAACCGCAACGGAGAGTCGGGAATGTAGGAATTTATGGGACATACTCGATTCCTTCTTATGCAAACGCTAATCAATCCTTAATTAGCTAAAAATAAATTATTTACGATAATTTCATGCAGGGCAACGCAACTCAAATTATTTATTCTAACTTTAGAATTAAAAACACATTAAATCATTTCATTAATGAATGGCTTTATACTCATTTATCACATTTTTAATATATTTATGTGTCTCATTAAACGGAGGGATTTGATTGTTATACTTTGAAACGTTCCCCTCTCCCGCATTATATGCGGCCAGAACCAGTTCGGGATTACTTCTATAGCGTTTCGTCAATTCCGAGAGCAAATAAGTGCCAAGATGAATATTCATCTCAGGATCAGATAATCTATGCTTTTCGAGAGAATAGCCCAATGCTAAAGACAGGCGATTCGCTGTATCAGGCATCAATTGCATTAAACCCACAGCGCCTTTTGCCGAGATAATGTCCGGATTAAATCCGGACTCAACGGCCATAACCGCCTTAACGAGATATGGATCGACACCATACTGCCTGGCATAGTGGCCGATAACCTTATCGTAACGACCGTTTGCCATCTGTGTCGTAAACTGACGCCGCGGTGAGGAACGTGATATGCGAATGGCGGAATTGGCTTTCGTGGCCTGCCAGCGTTGCACGGCATCATTTTTAGCGATAGCGCATCGCCGCCCCTTGTTTGATGTTCGTTGCTGTTCGACATACATGATTCCCTGAGCATCTTCATAACACCACTGCGCTGCCATCGCAGGAGGCATGAAACAACACAGTAAAACAAATATACTATGGCGCATTTCCATCCCCTTCCTTGTTTGTTTCCGCATTTTCTTTATCGCATTTAACATCAACCGCCATCTCTCCTGGCGCGTCATTCTGAGGAATATCATCTTTCCATGCTTGTTCCATCTGCTCTAGCCAGGTCAGTAAGCGCATTATTTCATCAATACTGCTGCTATCAATAAAAGTATAAATTTTTGCCGTCTTAAAAATTCTTCGTGCCAGCGAAATATTGCGAATAACAGGGATATTGTTTTTTTCCGCGAAAGCAATAACCGCAACAGCACGAGAGTTTTTCTCGACAACTGAAATAAAAGGCAAGCCAATTACCGTGGGATTAAAATAAATTCCCAATGCGATATGCGTCGGGTTAGCCAACACCATTTTTGAAGTCAATATATTTGCTTTAGTTTGTTCAGAAAGCAATTCACGATGCAACTGCTTACGCGCGCTTTTAATGTGTTGATCACCTTCATTATTTTTATACTCTTGCTTTATTTCTTGTTTGGTCATCATCAAATCTTTAATATATAAATAAAAATCAACCAAAGCATCAAACGCCATAATAATTAAAAACGGCAACAAGGTATAACAAAAAAGCAATGGCATCAGCCCACGCCACACATTAATAAAATGCTGGATCCCGCCAGTCGGTATAGTAAATAATCGAGCATGATATTTTATAATAAAAACACTAAACCCAGTGAGTGCCATCCCAAGATACAAAATAGCTTTTACACTGTCTTTCAGCCCCCTGATACTGAATATTTCTTTAAATCCTTTTATTGGATTAATAGCATTCAGATCCAATCGAATCGCCTCCGACGCCATTTTAAAACGTGTTTGTATCAATGTCATCAGTGCCGAAGTGAAAACAGAAATCAGGGCAATACCAGAGATAATTTTAAACGCTGTTGTAAATACCAGTCGCGCATATTCTCCCGTTGATAGTATGAAACCACTACTGACGAATAAATCGAAATAAAATGTCAACTCCCTCGCATTGATGGTCATCCATACAAAAGATGAGACCGCAATTAACGTAAGTAGCCCTACAAAATCTCGGCTAAGAAACATCTGTCCCTTTTTAGCAGAATCATCTTTCTTCTTATGTGTTGGCTGTTCTGTTTTTTCTTCACTCATTATACTTAACTCTTCGGTAAAAAATCACTCAGTCGTAATCCTGCCAACTGGGTGATAAGTAATGGTGTTAAATAAATCAACAGAACAAAAATGGCGATAACACTCTTTAATGTTAATGCGACAGAAAAAGCATTCAATTGTGATGCGAAACGTGAAAGTAAACCAAGCGCGCATTCTGTGACAAATAAAGCGACGACGATAGGCCCTACCAAAATTAAAGCCTTCAGCATTAACTCATTAACAAGATGAACCACTTGCAATGCTAATGCTTTATCAAAGTGAAAGGATTGTGCTACCGGAAATATTTGATAACTTTTTTTTATCGCCTCACAAAGCGTAACCATTCCGCCACTTAGCATAAAAGTCGCGCCGTAGAAATAGTTCATAAAACTGGCGAAAACAGAAGTTTCAACCCCTATACCTGGATTCATAGTACTACTAATAGTTGCTCCGCGTTGGTTGTCAATGACCTCACCTACCACCAAAGCAATCCAGAATGGCACTGACAGGCAAATACCGCATAGTAAACCAATAATCGCTTCCCGAACGATAATCACCATTGGTGCCGCTGCCGGCGCCAGTGGAAACTGTACACTCAGCAGAGGCAAAAAACCAAGAAGCATAAAGCACGTAATCACATTTTTGGCTAACATGCCCCCTAGCACCTGGCTGTTAAACCAGGGTAAGAAAAATGTTATTGGCAGAAGTCTGGCCATCCCGATAACAATCAACAGGATATATTCATGGTAGAGCACATAAACATTCATAGGCGACTCATTAGGGTATCTGGAATGCCAGGGCCAACACTTCGGCAGAGAAATTTTTCAGGCTGGAAACAAACCAGGGTGCAGTCATAAAAAGCGCGGCACATACTGCCAGCAATTTAATACCAAATGGCAAGGTCTGTTCCTGAATATGAGTAATTGCCTGAAGAATGGCCACAACTATCCCCACCACCGTTGCGACAATAACCGGAACTGAAGATAATATTAAGACCATATATAGTGCTTTATTGCCTATATAAAAGATACCATCCATTGTTATCCCGCCGTTTTCCATAACGCTGCGTACTGCATGACCATGCCGGTCGCAATCTTAGACCAGCCATCAATGGCAACAAAAAGTACCAATTTTATTGGTAATGATATTGTTACAGGACTCATCATCATCATGCCGAGAGCCAGTAATACGTTGGAAACTAACAGATCCACTACAATAAAAGGAAGATAAACATAGAAACCTAAAACAAAGGCGCTTTTTATTTCACTCAGCGAATAAGCCGCTAACAGCGTAAATAACGAGCTATTTTCAACTGTTGGTTTAACCCCAACAACCTGATGATCATCCGTTACGGGATATTGCTGCTGATAGATATTACTAAAAAATGTAAGGAGTTCTTTATCAGAAAATCGGTATAAATAATTTTTATACCCAGAAATGCCGTTATCGATGAAGTTTTGCACTGACTCAACATTGTCGAAAGAGACACCTTCCTGGCGATAATATTCATAGCCCTGCAGGGCAACTGGCGACATGACAAAAGCAGTTAATAGTAGTGAGATACCATTCAAGGTCATATTGGATGGCGCCTGCTGTAAGCCTATGGCGTTGCGTATCAATGAAAAAACAATAGAGAATTTAATAAAACACGTTCCGCCCGCAATGAAAAATGGCAAAAGTGTCGCAAGACTCAGAATCCCTACCAGACCAATGCTGTTATAATCCGTCATAATTTCATCTCACAATGTGTTGTAAACTTCCTCTATTTCCACCGCCAGGCGATCATTCAGTAAAACAAGTTCTCCCTTTGCTAACGTTTGTCCCTGAACCCGGAGTTCAACATCAACTTTATTGTCTCCCAGACCAATCTGGGCATCTAATACATCGCCGGTTTGTATTTTACTAATTTCTGCTAATGTCATGGTTGTTTCACTGAGTACAAACTCAATGTTTAGTTTGAGTCCATCTGCCGTCCATAACTTATCAACAAGAGCATTATTTGTTTGACTATCCATAATATCCTCACTTTCAGTAAAACTGTGTTGTTCATATTGAATCGCACAATATTCTATGTTTCCGACATAAAGGTAAATCTGAACATTTGTAATCCACAAGGCATCACCAATGGTCAAATTTTCGATATCACTCACAGGTAACGATGTGAATCCGAGAGATACTTTGATGGGACAAAGCAAATGCTGGCAATCGTTTACTGTTTCCGTAACCAGCACATCTAATGAGGTTAGGGATGTTTTTGGAAACCAAACAAAACCAGCATCATCACCGGCACTGTAGAATTTTTCATGCAGAGGAATCTGACATTCTGGGTCCTCAATAACAACTTCAGCAATAGGTGCTGAAAACCACTCAGTCCCCAAGGAGAGATTAAATAACAGCTCACCGTACAATGTAGAAATAAATTTGTTTCCCATCTGCTGAACAGAAAATCGAGCATCCTGCATGCCATATTTCTGCAAAAGCGTTTCTGCAGAGACAAAAAAACATATCTCCGTTCCGGCGTGAACACCGCTACAGCGAATGAATGCTCCCTGCATTCGTTTCTGATTTGTCAGCAACGCGATAGAATTGCGTGCGCAGTACTGCATGATCAGGTTTTCTGTGACATCCAGGTGCCGTAAACACGAAAGAATGGTATTCACGTCTCCTCCTCTTCGTCATTTAAAACATCCTGGTTTGCCTCATTCTGCTGCTGTGAGTTTTGCTGATTCTGTAGATAGTCATTCGCCGTCGACACGGCACCATCTACACGCAATCCGTGCAAAGGATATTGCTGTTGGAAATTTACCAGCTGTTGTTCAGTTTCAATGTCCGATGGCATAATTTGTATTTGCGTATCAGATTTATTCTGTGCGTGTTCTATGCATACCTGGGCCGTTTGTTGAGTAGGAAAGGTCCAGCTCACTTCGGTCACATTCGATTTCGTGTTTACTGCAAGCGCTACATCTTTGGCAGACTTTAATTGCTGCTGAATAACTGTCTCCTTTCCGCGTTCTCCAGATAATAGCTTTTCCGTTACCCATCCAGATTCAACGATAGCCTTGTCAGGGACTGGCATTGCAGACAGAACTGTTACCTCTGAAGATTCATTTTTTTTCTTATCAGATTTCTGAGTATTCTCATGATGTTGCGGAACCGCTGCGGTAAAAATTGCTGCCGCTCCACTGTGGATCAGGGCTTCTTCCTTTAATCGCCCTACATCAACGCTGGCATGTTGGCTAATATTCCCGGCGGAAATACGTGTCGGCACATTAGATACAGACTTATTGCCCGTACTATTCGTTTGTAGCTGCTGCACGAATCTGGCCGACAGAGACGATGATAGCGCTTCCCCAGCTAATATTACCGATACCGCAATCTGATCAGTTTGCTCGGTGCCCTTATCTCCTTTTTTCTCATCTTTGTTACCGTCAAAAGCCTCAATCTTAGTATTCTTTTTCCACTTGGTATCAGTATCATTCAATAATTTCTGAATAATACAATCAATAGATTGCACACTGTCACAAGAACCTATGTTTTCTGATAAATGCGCTTCTACTGATGATGATTTTATATTTTCCATGCAATACATTCCTCTATAGAATATTCTTCCAGAGCAATTTTTTTGACACTACGCAGGCGTTTAACTTTTTGTTGGCATAAAGACCACTTACGCTTTTTTCGTTCATAGCTGGCGCGTAATTGCAACAGACGCGACTTTTCATCTTCTTGTTCATGCTGACTTGCAATTAATTCATCTTTTTCCGAATCCAGACGATATAAAACTGAGAGCAACAATGATTCTTTTCTTTTAATAGCATATATATTGTCTTTCGTTACTTCACTTTCGGTAACTCCATGCCATAAGGTGATGATACAGTCATTAGTCTCCTTATGACCTTCAGCATTAGCAATCAGCAAATTTTTTAATCGTTCAATTTCGCGTTCAATACGTGTCACTTTCAGAACAAGGCTATCGCAGTACGTTGAATACAGATTTTCCATACTTTTATATGGCATATAGTGACTCCAACATTTGTGTAAATGATGTTTTATCTTCCATCTTTTGCTGGAGAAAATTCTTTATAATGTCAGTTTTCCCAACAATTTTATCTGTGGCTGGATTTTCACCCGGTTGGTATTCACCTAATTCAATCATCAGCTTCAACTCGTCCAGTTTTGACAAGTAATTTCGAAATAAAGATGCAGCTTCACGCTGCTCATCAGATGATACTGCACGCGTTACACGACTGACGCTACGTAATACGTCAATTGCCGGATAATGCCCTGTACCAGCCAGTTTTCTGGAAAGATAAATATGCCCATCAAGAATTGAGCGCACTTCATCACCGATGGGGTCTACTTCCTCTTCTTCTTCAAGCAGTACCGTATAGAACGCTGTAATGCTGCCGAATTGAGTTTTACCACTTCTTTCCAGGATTCGTGGCAAATTATCAAAAACAGATGATGGGTAACCGCGTCTTGCAGGCATTTCTCCAGCGGAAAGCGCGACGTCACGAAGCGCACGGGCATAGCGTGTCATTGAATCAATCATCAACACAACATTCTTGCCGGCATCACGAAAATATTCAGCAATAGTGGTGGCAATAAGCGCTGCATTCCGCCTTTCGACAGCGGGCCGATCAGAAGTAGAATAGACGACAATAATTTTATCACGCTTATCCTCCGGGATCCCTTCAGCTAAAAACTCGGTAACCTCCCTGCCTCGTTCACCAACCAGTCCAATAACGTAAACATCTGCAGATGAATGGCTAATGATCATTGTCATTAAGGACGTTTTTCCGGCTCCAGCCCCAGCAAAGATCCCTACACGTTGACCTATACCGCAAGTTAATAACCCGTCGATAGCTCTGACACCTGTCGCAAATAAGCTATCGATTGGCCGCCGCTCACTGTAATCTGGCGGAGATTGCATAATGGTTCGAAACATCGGTAAAGATGCGTTGTCAGGGGGTGGTGACGCAAAACGTTCACAAATCTCGCCTTGTGCATTAATAACTGTACCCAGCGTGTCCATCGATACTGAAAGAGAAAAAGCAGTACCGTCCGGAACAATAATATTGGAACATGAAATACCATCAGATCCGCCCAGCAGGCACAGCACAGCATTGCCCTGGCTAAAACCGATAGTCTCTGCTTGTCCAATGACACGAGGATCGCTCAGAGAGCGATAAATACGACATCGTTCCCCAATAAAAGTATGGCGCAACGGTGCAGCAATGATCGTCCCCTGAATCGATGTTATCCTGGCGTTACAATCAAAAATATCACTAAGCAAGATTTCCTGCATTATTTTAGCGCCTGGCTAAATTCGTCTACGCGCTCATAAAACTGGTTCAATACATCCGCCAATGACTCACCTTGTTCAATTACATTTTCACTTAAAAATACTCTTAAAACAAAACTTCCATCATCTTCAACTAGCTGTAGCTGGCCTGTAATGCTCCAATCACAAGTTGCAACCAATGATTCGATAAGTTGTGGAGCAGCATTTAATAAGGCATGACTATCATATTTTGCAACAGCACTCCAAAGAACCACAACACCGTTAACAGTACTAAACATAATTGACGGTTTTTCACCAAAACTAAGCTCGATTGTGGAATGATGATCTATATCAGAGATCAACGATGGATCGCATCCCATTACCTCAAGCGCCTGTTTGAGAATATCTACAATTTTTGAAACATCCATTTAATTAATCCACCATTTTGATTACGTTAACTTTAACACTTTCTGATATTTCGCCAAATGAAATGACATCCAGATCAGTAAATTGCGACATTATCAAACGTTTAGTATAGCGTCTGATATCAACTGCAGTTAGAAATACAACATCCTTTCGTGAAAGGTTCAATAAATGATGCTCAAACCTGTCAATAACAAACTCATTATCTGCCGGTTCCATATTAATAAATGATCCAGAAGCAGATGTTTTAATTCCCTTACGGATTTTATTTTCAATCTCAGGTGATAACACCATAACTGACAATACATTTTCAGTAGAAAACTTATCTGAAATATAGCGAGCTAACGCACTGCGCACATGCTCTACCAACTGGATCGTATCTCTCTCTTTCCCGCCCCACATCGCCAACGCTTCCAGCACTGCTTTCATATTTCTTACTGAAATACGTTCACTTAACAAACGCTGTAAGACTTCAGATACTCGCTGGACAGTACAATGCCTGTAAGTTTCCTTTAATAACTCAGGATACTGGCGTTCAAATTTATCCATAATATTTTTGGTTTCCTGGATACCAAACAACTCAGGGATCTGTGCGGTCACCAGCAACTGAAAAGAAAGCATCATTTCATCTTCTGCCGAACGCAACGTAAATCCCAAAGATGAACATAACTCCTGGCTCTGTTCGGCGACCCAGTATTCTTTTTCATTTCCATATTCAGTGGTGATTACATCAATGCCGGGTAAATCAATAATACCGTCAAGATTCAAAAGTTTGAAATGCCCAAAGTTAATTGGAAATACACCTGCAGTAACTTCATTGATCAGGACAACAACATGGTTCAACTGTACGTTTGGGCTCATTACCACACTGACTTTCGGGAGTTCAATGCCATAGTTAAGGTAAAAATCCTGTGAAAAACGCATGCCAAAATGTTCAAGATCCAGATTGTTAAAATCTTGCTCTGGAAGCATTACCATCAACGGTACAGTTTCAGGTATAATACTTGCTGTGGGTAAAAGAGTATTTCCTTCACTACCAAAACTTCCCCCTGAATTCGTTTTTATACTCCCCGAAGACGTTGCCTGCTTTTTAGATTTCATCATACGATTAATATAAACCGCAAGAATAATACCAGCTATAAACATAAAAATTATCAATGGAAATCCCGGAAGGCAACCAATTAAAATGGCTACAATTGCCGTAACAATCAAAACAAAATCACGCTGGAAAATCTGATCAATGATATTGTTACCCAGATTTTTTCCATCCTCACTAACCCTTGTTACCACAAAGCCGGTACCAATGGAAATAAGCAAAGCAGGAATCTGAGCGACCAAGGCATCACCAATTGTTAAAATCGTATAGACATCGGTAGCCCCACTAAAGGACATACCATGACGCCCCATGCCAATAGATACGCCACCAATGAAATTGACAAAGATAATCACAATGCTGGCAATTGCATCACCCTTGATAAATTTCATTGTGCCATCTAATGCACCATACAGTTGGCTCTCCTTTTCCAGCATGGAGCGTCGCCGTTGGGCATCATCAGCATCAATATTTCCCGCTCGCAGGTCGGCATCAATACTCATCTGTTTACCGGGCATGGCGTCCAGAGAAAAACGTGCACTAACTTCTGCGACACGCTCTGAACCTTTTGTTATAACAATAAATTGAAAAAGTGTAACAATTGAAAAAATGATAAAACCAACAATAATATCCCCAGCAATAACGAAGTTACCAAATGTTGTAATAATGTGTCCTGCATCAGCTTGCACCAGTATCATACGGCTGGTACTGATAGATAACGCAAGACGAAAGAGCGTTGTAATGAGCAAAAGTGAAGGCAATGCAGAAAATTCCAACACTTTCTGTATATAAAATGTGCCAATAAAAATTAAAATAGAAAATGTAATATTAAAAGCTAATAGTACATCAATAAGCCATGTTGGTAGTGGTATAATCAACATGGCTAATATTAATATCATCAACACAACCAAAAATAATTCTGGTCTCTGCGCTATTTTTTGCCACATATGTATCTCAGACTACGCTATAATGTTAATTACACTCTATATACTTTATAAATCTCTCGTATATAAGAGCTATATCTATTTTTTTCTGCAATACACAATAATAGACTTTATCGTTATGCGATAGAACTTGCTCATTGTAACTAAGCATTTCACTGTTATTATATATCCATGCAGAAAGATCGATCACACCTATGGGCATTTCCACCATTACAAAGTACCATACTCCATATCGACAGCAGCGGAATAAACTTCCCTTGAATGTAACAGAGATTTCTTCTCCGGCTAGCAAATTGCATACCTTATCTTCCAGTCCGCTATTAACCATATGTCCTTCTGATATGAGTAAAACGAGAAAACCCGTCGATAATCATTGCAAGAGTATTCTCAACACTCATTTTCATTTTTTCAGCATCGGCCAGATCATCTGCAAAGATCCCGAATGGAAGTGGCTTAATAGCAGAATAAATTTGTTGGACAAAGTTGGTTTTATCGCTACCTACATAATATTTCATACAGTTGTTAATCAGTTCAATCGTTAAATTCTTAGTTTCATCAGGTTGCAAAACAATATGAAAGAAGAAATCAAGCAATCTGAAATCTCTTTCATTTGTTGATGGAATATACTCACCTTCATTCATCTTCGACATAAACATCTTATCGGCAGAACGAAGTATATTCATTCTAAAATTTGCTTCAAGCAAAGTGCCAAATTCAAGTGCGCTGCATGAAGGGTCGTAACTATTAATATCACAATGCAGTGCCTGGGAATAGTAATCCAGCACAGCGTAGCGATTTTCAATGCCAAATTTCTCAATCGACATCTGGTATATTTCTAGTGGATCAAGGTCCTGCGTAAGAAACCCCTCATAAGCTTTACGCAATGACTGTTCGTTTTGTTTTAGTTGCAAACTAAATTTTCTTGCTGTATTTGCACTGTTAATGCCTGCTTTTATCTTTTTCCTGTCAGGTCCCTTCATTAGATTTTCAAGAGCAGACTCCAGAATATCCAAAGAAATATCAGGCAACTCATCATTTTCTTTTTTCTTCTTTTTCATCAAGATAAACGCGTGAAGAAGTAAAGCAATTTCTGTCGGGTCGGCGAATAACTGATGCAGATAATTTAATAATTGTTTTGCTGTCATTGCTCCACCTTTGGCAAAATCATTGATTTTCATCACACAGTTTGGCGTTTTCTCCTTTATTGAGGCTTCACACTCTTCAGCAATACTTTCTGGTGATGAAGGTTTTGCCTTCGCCGCACGATTATTCTGCAGAAAAGAACTCAATAACGCTGACATATCATCGGCCATAGTCATCGCAACTGAAAAAGAACCTTTCTCCACCTTCACTTCAGCATCATCCTGCATCTTAACAAGGACGTTGCTTAAATCGCCAATCCCTCCCGCACTTCGGATACTGGCCATTGGCAAAGATTCTAATGCCATATTCTACCCCTGATGAGTTGGTGTTATAAAAGCATCTTGATTAATTTTTTGCGTCTTATTCTGATAATTTTTAATGGCATCCCATCCATCATTAATGTAACCATCAAGCGCATCTTTGTGGCTAAAATCATCTTCTAGTATCCTGGGCTGAATCAAAAAGAGTCTTACCGCCTTCGAGGAATTGTTTGTCTTTGTTTTAAATAAATTACCGATAAATGGAATATCGCCAAGCAATGGGATTTTAGTAACACCATCAGACAACTGATCGCGTGTATAGCCACCAATTAAAAGATTCTGACCGGCAGTCACCCGAGCCATGGTGCTGATAGCAGTATTTCCCACAACCGGTAACTGATCTACCGTTGCAGTATCACCTTGATCATCTTCCACAGTATTTCCATCTGTAATGTCAATATTCATCTCAACGAGTTTATTATCATCTGAAATCATTGGAATAACGTTGATGGAAGTACCATAGGTTACTGTCTGGAGCGAAACTTCTCTTTCCCCCATCAATTTGACATAAAAACTACGCGAATTATCAAAGATAGCCGGAATATTATCCTGAGCCAGGATGATGGGGCGTGATACAATATTCGCCTTATTCCTCTGACTTAACGCATTAACGGTTGCCAAAAACATATCACTTTGCGAGCTTGTTAAGATACTTGTGGCATTAAAAAATGTCTGGATGCTCGAACCGACTTTATATTGCCCTTGCCAATTTACGCCTATTTGTTCTAAATCATCCTTATTAATATCAATAATCCAAAGTGAAAACTCGACTTGTTTACGAGGAACATCAAGGCGTGCAATAAGATCTTTTATCATGTTAACTTGATCTTGCGTGCCTTTAATAAGCAAACTATTACGACCTGAAAATGGCAATACTTTAATTTCACTGCCAGAAATTCTGCCATTATCGTTAAATTCTGCACGCACGCCAAATCCAGATTCTTCGAGAATCTCTGTTTCAGCTGTAGACTCTGGCTTAATTTGCTTTTTGACTGCAACATTACTTTTTCCTTGAACTCCATTATCAGAAAACAAGTTGTTGATTGTGGTGGCAATGCCTTGCATCGTTTTCGTTTGCCCGCGATAGCTATAAGTACGATCATCCACGAACACATGCCGCAGTTTTACTGTATCAATGACTAATTCGCTGTTAGATGATGAATATCCCTCTCCCATAAAACCAGCTATACCAACTACGATTTCAATATATTTTGGTGGCCCTGAGATATAAAGTGTATTGGATGGCATATTCATTTTAAGTGGATATCGAGAATCATACATACCATTGCTGTGCAAGAAATCCTCCAGATCTCTATAGCTTCTGGCTGGAAAATGAATGATTGCAGTTTTAGCTTCTGAGGCTTCATATATATAATATATTGAACCATCAAAGTACCAAATTAACCCTAAGTCATGCGTAATGCGCTCGACCATTTCCATTGGTCTGTTAAGATCGAAACGGCCTGTCACCGAATATTTTTTTGCGCGTGAGCTTACAATAAATGGTTTATTAGTTTGTGATGATATCGCTTTAAAAACAAAATCAACACTCTTATTATTGGCAGTAAAACTATTAATTGGTGCCGTTAAAGTGACATCGTTACTGGGGATCGATTGGCGAATGCCATTACTTGTCAAATTATCCTCAACAGCAGAAACCGCTCCACTATAGCTTAGTACACCCAATACAATGAGTGTACTTAAATTTTTTATTGCGGCTTCAGTCCTGAAAAACATTGATATATCCATCCATGAAAGACGTGAGAAATTCCATATTCGAGCATTCAAGTGGAAACAAACAAACCCAGCCGTCATTAATACTAATTCCACACGCAAAAAATTGATTCAATTTCATCACTAACATTGAGAGAACGGCATACTTATCAATAAAATATTCGTCGGTTAGCTGGAACAACACATACTGTTCAGAATGGCAGATACTATAATTTTTCATTTATCTTCCTCAATGAGGACGGTGTCATACCGAAAGAGGATAAGATAACCTGGTTCAAATGAGACTGTGAGCTAAATCCATTGCTCATTGCTATATGAGTAAGGCTTTCTTTTGTCTCTACAATATCCAGCATTGTTTTTGTCAATCGCCATGCCTGCATTCTGGTTTTTACTGTATCACCGAAATATAGTTGTGTTTTTTTTCTGAAATTCGAGTATGACAAACCGTAACGTTCACTCAAGTTAGTAACATTGCTAATATCATTATTGATATAATTTCCTATAAGATAGTTTGCGATCATATAAGACTCTTGCTGTCGTATAAATTCACATAATGAAGCAAAGTCAAAATCTTCAATTCTTTGAATATATCTAATAATAAATAATTGTTCTAGTTCTGAATATCTTAAGCATATATTGCCATTATGCTTATGTCGAGTATCAGAATTCCAGTACGTATTTATGTCAGAAAAAACCTGATACGCAGCATCAAGAAATGCAAGCAATTCAGAAAAATACCCTACATTTACAGTACCCGTTAAAATCCGTGACTGCTGGTGATAATCTCTGATCTGGCGGCCATAGACTAAATGCTGTGAAAATCTTCCCTGTTCGCCAATCGTCCAGATATGGTTTTCACACCGCACATTCCCTGGGCATTGATTCAATTTATTTTCAGTGTTTAGTGAAACGCATAGCAAAAATTTTTCAGATAACTGTCTGCGGCTAATTTTATTCCCTGGATACCATTTAATTCCTTTAACATTCATGGCCTACATCCGTTTTATTCAAAACTCTGGTTGGCAGAAATTGTCATACTTCCACTATCGTTAACATAAGCCATCATTGCCACGGTGTCCGTTACACAGATTTTTAAGAAATGTTCCAGATTTTGGTCAGCGCTATTGATCTTTAAGGTTTTTGACTGAAGATTCCATTGAATTTCAGCATCTGGATGTTGAGTCTCGGCAAGATACTGCGTTGCACAGTATACAAGCTGTTGCCTGAATAAACGCGTAGAATGCGTAATATGTTCATCAGGCACCAATGCGATGTCTCTTTCTAACGGTTTTTTAACTGTGCAGCCGAACAGCACAGTTGATAAAATCATTACAGCAATAAATGATAAAGGCCCGTTATACATATAATGTTTATTCATATTTAAGTTCCATTCCTTGGGAGAAAACGCCTCTGCCGTTTTTCTATTGAATGCCCCTTTAATCATCAGGAACCTTAGCTTTGACATAGGCTAGTGTCTTTCATAAGAATATTACATAAATTTTTATTTATTTTTTCTATTTTCTTTTTTGTTGAATAAATAAATATTTATTCTTTTCATTTTTTATATCCCCTAGACTACTTAGGAGCATAGTAACCTTGTTTTTGTACGGGATTTTTATGGAAGAGAATTCGCAGCGTGCAGGTATGGATTGCCTGCCCCACTATGTCATGAAGGTGCTTTCTGGCTCGATGTATGGAGTAGACATTCCATTACCTCACAGCGAAAACGTGCATGTCCGCTTCATGTCACAGGAACAGTTATTAACTGCGGAACAAAGTGAACAGCAGTCTATTTTTAGCAGCGTCAACACTGTTGTCGTCCCAGCCCCCACAGACCAGAGCACCTGCTTTCTGTTGTCGTTTATAACTTCTGCTGAAAATGAAACAGTGGCTGTATCTTGCCAGGTGCTGTCCCTCGCCGGAGAAGACCCCCTTTCTTCGGAAAATGGCGGAGAGACTTCAGTTCGAGCTTTAAACCTGAACAACCCAGTTAAGATTGGCCTGATAACTATTGCCTTAAAAATCAAGGGTGAATACTGGAATCAGGCCGTTGTAAACTATTCCAGAGAGCCGCTTTCTTCTCTGAATCAGGATGAAAGCATTACCGATCCTTCATTTGCTAAAGTATCAACCGATAGATCATATTTTCGTCGCCAACTTTATTGGCTGATTTTTCTCAGCACCGTTATCCTTTCTGTCGCCGCCACTTCTTTCATCGGTTATTACGCTAAGGTGGATAACAGTGCTTCCGTACTGTCTTTATTGTCTCCTGTTGATCCTGATATCGTTAAACTTAAGGATGGCAGTATTTATGTCATTGTGAGGAACGATACCGACGCAGGCTGGGGCTGGCAGGAACTCAATAAAAGTAATATTAATACAGAAAAAATTCACATTGTATCTCTTGAATCGGCTCGCCTTGATCTTTCGGCAATGCTCCACGAACTGAAGATCCCATTCCATAAAATTGAACTTGCTGATTCTTCAACTTTAACAATAATATTTAGTACAGAACGTTGTACTAAAGATACGTGCAACAGACCCTTTAACACGTTGATTGGTAAAGATTATCCGTGGATAAAAAATACAGTCATTGGTTCATTTGCCGATCAAGAAATCATTGCATCTGCTAAGCACAAACTCAATGAATTAGGATTTCAGTTTACAACAGACATTACACCTTTAAGAGCGAGTTTTATTATTCATGGTGTTATCGATAGGGAACAGTATTCTGTTATCCAGAATTCGATAGACAGTTTTAGACAAAGGTTTGGCGGTGAATATGTTCAGTTTGATTTTGGACTGGACGAACCGGGGTTACGGCCATTGACCTATCGGAGCGGTGATGACAGTTATGCCATCATGTCTGATTACCACTGGCTTTATCCCTATTAAATTAAATGGAATAAGAGGCAATTAGAATGGTCACATTTGATAATAAATCGCATGATGCAAGTACTGTAACCGACCTGGAGTTTGGGTCGGGATATATTAGCAATATGGCTTTAGGATTTGAGCAAGGTACACAAGACCTCAGACAATCGCTGGATGATGCATTAACGGTTTTACAAAAGGATCCAAGTAACCCCGCTAATCTGGCGGCATACCAATCTGCATTATCTGAGTATACTCTTTATAAAAATGCGCAATCGAACGTTGTTAAATCATTCCGTGATATTGACCAGGGCATTATTGCTAACTTTAAGTAAAAATGATGTGCGGCAAGGCAGGTCCACTGCTTTTGCCGCTATCGATTTATCCTAAGGACAGGGAGTACTAACGTGAGCATGTCTATTAATCAGATATCATTGCAGTCATTACAGACACCCACTTTTTCAGAATCACAACCCTCTTTAGTCACGGGTGATTTGGTTGATCTGGATACGCGATTAGCTGAAGAAGTCTCCAGACTGGCAGCAGGTACCCAGGTTGAAAAAGACAGAATTACCGCCGCATTGAATAACCCAGCTGTCACTTCCGACCCTGAGCAACTCGTAATATGGCAAAACAAGCTGAGCGCTTATACTATAGATACCAGTTTATATAGTACGCTGGCTCGTAAGGGTGTTTCCGCAATCGAAACATTAATAAAAACATGATGAAATCATTGAATATAAAGACTGCGCTGATACTACTTATGTTTCTACTTTGCGGATGTAATGAAAAATTAGCTGACCAATTATCTGAAAGGCAAGCTAACGAAATAATTACACTTCTGGAGTCGAATAATATCGATGCTTTCAAGGTTGACGGTGGCAAAGGAAAATATTCCATTCAGGTTTCCTCAGAAAGCCTGGCTTCAGCGACGGTATTACTGACTGCTTATAACCTTCCATCTGCTGAGGATATTGAAATATCACAACAATTTCCTGCGGATGCTATGGTGTCGACCCCCCTTGGTGAAAAAGCACGACTGATCTCAGCTATTGAACAGAGACTGGGTCAGTCACTGCAAGAACTGGAGCATATTACCAACGCCCGAGTGCACTTGAGTTATCCTGGTATTAGCCCTGAAAATAATGATTCATCTTCAATGGTGGCATCAGTATTGATAACCTATCAGGGAACAATTGATGAGGCAGCATATTCAGATAAGATACGTCTATTTATAAAGAACGGATTGCAGGATATGCACTATGAAAATATATCTGTGGTTATGTTCCGCCAATCCGCGCCGCTTAAGTTAGTGAATATCAGACCTTCACATCCGCTATGGGGATACACCGTTATCATTGCATGTTCAGTTCTACTATTATTTCTGATTTTGCTAGGTGTGTTCTGGCCCCGTATATCTCAACGTTTTATTTATAAGAAAGAGACAGAGTAATCAATCACAATATTTCATTAGCGACGATTTATTTTCGTCGCTAATTATTGGATAAGCTATGAATGAGATAATTATGCTTAGCAAAATTGTGCTAATGCCGGCTGACTGGGCAAATATTACCAGAGTAGCTAAATTGCGCAATGTGCCACGTACTATTGTAAACAGACTTCTGTTGCCACATAACACTATTGATATTGACCTATTACAACTATCTGAACAAAATATGTTTTTTATTTCTCGCTGGGACAAAATCTATAGTGCATCGATAATGGCCGCATCACGGCAACTGGCTCCTATGTTCGTACGGTTTCCCGCCGCCCTCACGCTTTTAACGGCCAAACAGCGCGCTTTCCTTTATATTCCCTGGTTTTCATCTTTACCCATAAACGAGGAATATCGCCAACCTGATCTCGTTATGCTTGAACAGTATGCATGCACATTGTTGATAAAAGCAATGCACAATCGATTTCCCCCTCCTCTTGTCCCTCTACTGGCCTTATTTTTCTCTGATGAATGTCAAGAGCCAGATATCAGAGGTGACCAAATCTATTCTGAAGAATACTTTCTTTTTTTGCAGGCCTTAGAATATGCTTAGACAAATATCACTTCCGAAGCAGTATCATTTGCCAGATACCCCACTTATCAAAGCGAAATGGCTGAATTCAGCGACCAGTGCATCCAGACTCGAGCTGCTTGCCAGAAAGCATGCTCAACATATTCTCCGTGATGCAAGAAACGAGGCTGATGAATTGCGTTCTCTTGCCTGGATAGAAGGTTATACTCAGGGAATACAGAAGGCATCACAAACTGTAGTCGATTACGTCAGCAATGTTGAATCTGCAACATCACAGTTGTTGCAACGTTCGCAACTGCAACTGGAGAAACAGTTGCAGCAATTATTTGCCAGTGAGGCCGGTATAGAAAATATACTCGCACTTTTAGCTCATTATCTATCACGTGATGCTATTACGGACTACAAAGCTATCGTTTCATTCCCTGCTTATGCCATTCGCTCAGCCAAATCCATCAGTGACCATTTTAAGCAGTCCGGAATTGATGTTGAACTTCGAACATGTCAAGCTGAAGAGTTACGGGTAGAATATGGACAGGAAATATGGTGCTGTAATTTTCAGCGCCAGCCATCCCAGCTGGCTAAATTAGCTATTGCCGCGTCTTTTGCTACGCTGAATATTTCTGAACGCCTTGAAGAATATCGTCAGCAGGCAGTAGAGTCTGTTTTGGAATAATCGATTTAGCTCTCTGATTTTTAAGCACGTATAACGGCCCGAAACATATCGGGCCTTTTTTATATTTCGGTTAGCAATCAGGCTTTCAGATTGCTACTGACTGTAGAAACCAGATCTGCTGACGAGTGGCGTACATCAGCCATCAGAGAAAGAAGACTACTCATCACTTGCGCCGCTTTTTGAGCTGTTTCTTTGCTCATCTCCATAGTTTGATCCATCATTTTACTACTTGCCTGCAGGGATGTCTGCTCGGCTTCAGAATTTTTCGTCTCCATACCAAACGAGCCTTGTTCTGCCTCAGAAAGACCTCGTCCCAATCCCATAGCCCCTTGGCTAACAGCAGAAGCGTGCGCCTGATTTTTTAAGAAACCCGTCCCACTCCCCACTCCCGAAGCAACCATCTGAGTAGTACCGCTAGTAATACCCGATGACAAAGCCAATATCCCCTGCTCGCGTAATTCATCTGCCGCAGCATTGGTGAAATCCTGACTGATGACACCGAGCTCACCAGACATCTTATAACCCGCAATTGAAGATTCATTTTCTGATTCTATCATGGCAATCAACAGCGTCAGCAGCGAACTGGCTTTTGGCATTGAAACTGTTATCACATTACCTGTGCTGGTATCGCTGCTGCCTAAACCACTATGTAACTGTGAATCGCCACAGGTTTAACAGACACCTCAGAGTCATTTAAGATGACTTAAAGAGAGGTGCCCATGAGCGGTAAGCGTTA